>JBAUBA010000390.1:0-6440 GCA_049676265.1 Atribacterota bacterium | reverse complement strand
ACTACAACTATTTTATATTGTAAATACTACTATAACTATTTTAAAAAATCCTTCTTTAAAAAAATGACAGGGGACGGTTCTTTGTCATTTTTTCATTTTTTAAGAATCACCCAGGACTGCGATAGCAGCTCCGCCAATACCGATATGAACGCTTAAAGCAGGAGATGCTTCGGAAATCATTACTTTTGAGGAATTAAAAACGGTGCGAATTTTGTAACCATACCATTGAGCCAACTCTGGTGCAGCTACATGAGTAATGCCAAAACGAGGATTTCTAACACTTTTTGCAAATTGAACCGCCAAATCTAAAGTTTTATGCACTACTCTTTTTTGTCCAATTACTTTAGCAGCTTCGACAATATTTCCATCAGAATTTACAGTCAAAATAGGTTTCAAATTAAGAAGCGTACCTAAAAGTCCTTTAGTTTTACTCAAGCGCCCGCTACGCATTAGATATTTTAAGGTAGGTATACTGATAAAGATTTTAACATTGTCGGCAGCAATTTTTAGTCGGTTAATGATTTCTTCAAGATTAAATCTTTCTTGAATCAATTGAGCCGCCTCAGCAACTAACAATCCCAAAGCAACTGAACTTGTTTTGCTATCGACAATGTGAATTTTATTACTATACTCCATACTCTTACAACCCATACGCGCACCCTGAATTGTTCCACTTAATCTTTCAGAAATATGTAAAGAAATTATGGACTCGTGTTTTGAGGCAATTTTATTATAAACTTCTGTAAAAGAAGCTGGGGGAGGTTGAGACGTGGAAAGCTTTTCGTTGGAAGTTTCTAAAATATGAATAAAATCCTTTGGTTTAATTTCTACTTGATCTAAATAACTCTTTTCCCCAACTTGAATCACTATAGGTACAATTTGAATATTATACTTCTTAATTAACTCCGGCGGTAAATCACAGGTTGAATCAGTAACTAATCCGATACTTTTTTGAGCATCAAGCTTAATATTAGTATGCTGTTTGAGCATATCATCAACTTTAGTTTTCACAATAGTTCCGAATTCAGACAATTCAGTAAAAACATCTTCTGGTCTATTAGTATGAATATGAATGTGGGCTTTGTTTTTAGAACCGGCGATAATTAATGAGTCCCCTAAGAAAGAGAGCTTTTGTTTAATCGTCTTCAGGTCTAAGCCAATTCCTTCAAGTAAGCATTCAGTACAGAATTGAAAATTAATTTCGGAATCAACTTTTTCTAAATTAAAACTACTCATTTTCTTGGTAGTAGAAGTAATTGCCTTTAATGATTTAACTTTACCATATTCAATAAAATTAACTATCCCCTCTAATATATTAACAAATCCCTGTGCTCCCGCATCGACTACACCTGCCTTTTTTAATATCAGGAGTTTATTGGGTGTTTTGGCCAGGGAATCCTTTGCTTTAAATAATGATTTTTTAAAAAGTTCAACAAAATCAGGGGTGTGAGGAGCATGTTCGGTAAGATGGTTTGCCCAATCTTTCATTACTGTAATGATGGTGCCTTCTTGAGGATGAGAAATGGCTTTCCGGGCTTGCTTCGCCGCTTTAACAGCGGCACTAGCAAAAGCCTCTGTTGAGAGACGAACCTTACCCTGAGTTGCTTCTGCCAGGCCTTGAAAAAATTGAGCTAAGATAGCTCCGGAGTTACCGCGTGCCCCGGTTAAAGCCGAATCAGCAATAATACTACTAATCCTGGTAAAAGAAGATTCCTTACATTTTTTTATCCCTTTTACAATGCTGTTCATGGTAGCTGCCATATTAGTCCCTGTGTCCCTATCGGCTACCGGAAAAATATTAATATCATTCAGATATTGTTCCATCTGATTTATTCGTTGGGCAGAATTTATAATAAAACGTTTAAACCGAATACCATTTAAATATTTTATTTGAATTTTCATTTTAGAGCATTCTCACTCCTTCTCAATATTATTTAATTTGCATACCAGAAAAATTACTACTATTTATAATATACTATGTTTTTATTTAAAATCCTTCTTTTTTTAAATAAAATATATACTGCTTTGCTTCACCTGTTCTCCGGTGATATCCTGCCATACCCGACTGTAAATGGCAATTTGTTTTTGATAGACCTCGGCTAATTCGGTGTAATCCTTTTCATTTTTCGGCCGGTCGGTCTTGTAATCTATCACCACCCAGCCATCGGCTTCCTTAAAGACCAGGTCGATAGTCCCGGATAGAATAACCGGGCGGGAATCCTGCCCGGCTAATTCAGCATAAAGAGGATGAGTGGGTTCAATATTTATGGTAAAGGGAACTTCACTATATTTAAGTTCTGCTTTTTTAAGGCGCTGATATAAATCGCTCTTTTTAAATTTCCGGATAATCCCCGCCAATTCCTCTTTTCTCTTTAGAGATATCCCCTGTTTCTCCAGGGCTTTTTCTATATGTAAAGACAATAACTGTTCATCGGGGTCTTCTTTGATTAAATAATCAAAAATTTTATGAACGGCACTCCCCCAGGCTGTTCCGCCGACATCAACCGTGGTAATCTTTCGGTGTTTCTCTTCATTTTTAAAATCAGTCGGTTTTTTTTCATAATAACTGCTTTTTGATAAATCTTTCATCCATTGCCCGCATTCTTTTTGAATCTCCTTGTAATCATCAAGCAAAGATTTCTCTTCATTTTCTTTTTCTTTTGCCTCGGGCGATCCTACTTCGGGAACGGGAACATTCATTTCCTCTGTAATATTTTTCAATAAAGGCAGCCAGGGATTGCTCTTGTTGCTCTTATGATTTAAACTGCTGATAACTAGAAGATTCTTGGCCCGGGTTGCCGCTACATAGAGCAAACGGATATCTTCCGCTTCATTATAAGATGCCTCAAGCTGGCAATAATCCTCCCAATTTTTGGGTTGAGCCAGCCGTTTCCCTTTTCCTTTGTTATAAGCATTAGAACGGTAGACTAAAAAATGACCAAACGGTTCCTGCCCTGTTCTTTCAATATAATAAGTTGGTTCATGGGTAGTGGGATTATAAGGAATGGATAAAAATACCACCGAGGATTCTAAACCTTTGGCTTTATGTAAATTCATAATCCGAACAGTATTTTCTTCGGTCAATATATCCAGCTCCTCTTCGATCCCAACTTCCAGCATTTTTTCTAATTTGTCTACCATTAAGGCAAACCCTATAACTTCTCCCGCCTCCGCTTTTCTTAATCTCTCCAAAATGGAATAAAGCTCCCCACATTTATTTAGATTGTACCCCTCTAAACAAGAATGGGACAATAAGCCTGAATCAATAATTATCTTTTCCATAGCCGTAACCGGCGGCAATTTTTGAGTCCACAGATGGAATTGTCTTAACCGGGAAAAGGCCTTATTAAAATTCTCCCCTAATTTAGGATCTAACTTTTCCGGCACCTTTCCGTAAAAATCAAATTCACCGCCTGCTTCTTTAAATTGATATAAATCATCATCAGAAAATCCGAAGAATATTCCCCGCAAGACAGCGATAATGAGTACCTGATTTTCTATATCTCTCATCAAGCGAAATAGCTTTAAAAGTTCTTTTATCTGGTAGGATTCATTTAAAGAGGCATATCCTGAAACTGTAAAAGGTATTCCGTATTCTGCCAGAGTGCGGGCATAGATATCCATCCTGCTTCTGTAGCGTAAAAGAATCATAAAATCCTTATAGGTGGCTGATGTAAAAGCCCCCGCCTTTTTCTCTTCTTCTGTCCGCACTAATTTAAATCCCTTACCGACCATATCATGAATTACTCTGGCAATAGATTGGGCATCCTGCCTGATAGTATTATTTTTATTGCTCTCTTTGGAAACAATCAGCTGTTTTACCCCGGAAAGATATTGAGGATTATCCTCCCAAACGGTCTGCATCGGTGAATATACGGCCTGAAATTTTCCCTGACCGCTTGAAAATAGCTCTTCAAATATGGGATTGAGGTAAGAACCGATAGAATGTAGTGAGCGGAAATTAGTCTGTAATTTTAAAACCTCTCCTCCGCTTTTTTCAATCAACTTCTTTACCAGGTTATAGATAGCTATATCAGCCCGGCGGAAGCGGTAAATGGACTGCTGGGGATCTCCTACCACGAATAAAGAGCCCGGGCGCGGTATTAATTTCTGCCAGTTCTTTTCATAAACATCCTGGCCGGTAAGATAAAAAATTATCTCTGCCTGAATAGGGTCGGTATCCTGAAATTCATCTACCAGCAGGCATTTATATTTTTGCTGAAAATATTGGCGCACCTCAGGGTAATCCCTTAACAGACAAGAGGTCTTTAAGAGCAAATCCTGAAAATTAAGCATCGAAACCCTCCGGCGTAATTCATGATAATATTCTACTGCCGGTAGAACGAACTTGATAGTATCGGCATAACAGTATTCCCGCCATTGTTGAAGGGTCGGATCAATAACTTTTTCTTGAAGTTCTAAAACAAGGGCATCTCTGTACTCTTTCGCCTTTTCTTTGGAAGTCCATCGATTTAAAGTAACCTTTTCTGCTTTAGAAAAATTTTCCAGTAATTTTATCTTATTATAATCTTCTTTAATATAATCATAAAAACCCTTCATCCTTTTTACGCTTAAAACTGCTTCCTGTAATTTGTCATAACCCATTTTTGGTTCTTCATCCGGGATATATTGGCTGGCTTCATCGCTAAAAGATATAATCTCTTTGATAGCTTCCTTTAAATTCGGTTTTGGTGAGGCCTGAAAGGCGGGCTTAACCTCCGAAAAAGTGCAAACCGTTTTATAACAGTCTGCAAGTTCGGAGGGTTTTATGCCCAATTCTTCCAGATGTATCAGAGAAGGAGATTCTTCTATTTTAAGATTAAGCATATACCTTTCCCAGGCCTCTTCTTTTAATAAAGTATCATCAAGGTCATCAAGCTCGGTAAATTCCGGATCAAGTCCGGCTTCAATCGGCCTTTCCCTTAACAGACGGGCGCAGAAAGAATGAATAGTCCCCAGATAACACTGTTCCAAATTAGAAAGGGCTTCTCTTAAATAGCCTTTTTCTTTTTCGTCTTCTGTTTCCCTGAAACTGTCTTCAATTTTTTGTTGGAATCTTTCCTTTAGCTCAATAGCCGCTTTCCTGGTAAAGGTAATGGCGGCAATTTCATTCACTCTGAATTTTCCCGATTTAATCAGAGCAGCCATACGGTGAATCAAGCTGGAAGTCTTCCCCGACCCGGCGCTTGCTTCGACTAAAATATTACGGTCTATTTCTTTAATAATTTTTTCTCGAGCTTTCCGGTCAATTAATTCTTTGGGGAAATTATTACTCATATCTTTCTTGCAGCCTCCTCAGATTATCAAGAGCAGGTTCTTCGTCGTATTTTTTTTCATTTTTCCCGCTTACTCCCATCACCTGATTTTGTTCCAAAATATCCTGGTAATCAATGCACTTAATATCATCCGCTTTTTGAATCATAGCAAAATCTCCTTGAGCAACAATATCAAGCAATAAATCAATTATTTCCAATACCTGATTTCTTCTTTCTTCTCCGTAGAAATATTGCCTGCCCTGGCCATTCAATGTGGGAAAATAATAGCCCGCTTTCGTAATTTTGGGAAAGGCAGATATTCCGGCTTTAGCTAATATTTTTTTAAGAGATAAGGCATAGAGGGCGTGCTGAATCTGTTTTCCATTTTGAAAATATTTGCTTCGGCTAAATCCATAAGGGGTCCCGGTTTTGTAATCAATAATACGATAGGTATCCCCATCCAATTTATCTATACGGTCAATCTTCCCTTGAAAACTGATCGACTTACCGCCGGCCAGGGATAACTCTACTGCTTTTACCTTGCCTAATTCCTCATTCTGGTTATCCCGGGTGCCAAAAGCAAGTTCCAGATAAGTTGGTATTTCTCCTTTATATTTTTCTTCTTCGCAATGTAGAAAGAACCGACAGGAATCCAATATTTCTTTGCTTTCATGCTGGTAAACCAGATTATTGGGAGGGGCTAATCTCTTTCTTTTTTGTTTCAGCTGGAAAAAAGCAATATCTTCTAAAATAGGCCAGTGGTTCTTATAAGATGGTGAAATAAAAATTCCGGTCGGTGCTATTTCTTTTAACTTTTTATAAAATTCCTCGAAAATTTGATGAAAGATAATTCCTCTTTCTGAAGGGTCCAACCATACACCCGGGTCTTCAATTATCTCTTGAGGTGGTTTTATTTTTAGAATATATTTTAAAAAGTATAGATAAGGGCAAAAAGCAATCAATTCCAATCTGGAACTTGACACCACCAACCCCCGGTTAAGGCGGGGGTCTACCTGTTTAGGGTCTACTTTTACTTTTCCGTTAAAGCGGTTAAGCTTTTCTTTTTCTCTCTGTCCGGCGGCATAAAAACCTTCGGATAGGGCAGGGTAAAGATGCTCAAAAAGGGGAGCGATATCCAAAAAGCTATGTCTTGTAGAATATAAGAACCAATCTGCGGAATCAAGA
>JBAUBA010000389.1:0-4053 GCA_049676265.1 Atribacterota bacterium | reverse complement strand
CTGCTTCTCACGAGCCGGTAATTCCTTTATCGACTACAGATTTAATCGGAGTAATTGGCATAGACGCTCTGGGTCTTTCTTTACAGGAAGAGAATGTTTTCCGTTCTGAAATATTTTCCCGACTAACCGGATTAAGCTTAGGAGAAAAGATTGGAATAGAAGCCATATCTCTTTTAATCTGCCATCCTGAAGGTTTGTTTAAAGGTGCCCCTCCGGGTTGTCGCCGTCATCTTTTTATTAATAAAGTAGAAGATTCCAAAGGTCTAAAAATGGCTGAGGAATTGACTTTTGAAGTTTTAAAAATCTGTCACCGGAAAATTATTGGTATAATTATGGGGGCTGCTAACCAGGATGAAGTAGTGGTTGAGTTAATAAAAGAGGAGAAAACATTATGATTTGGGGAATCATTTTAGCTGCAGGAGAAGGCAAAAGAATGGGAAAAGTAAAATTAACTCTTCCTTTGGGTGATAAGAAACTGATAGAATGGGTATTACAGGCAGCAAAGTTAGCTCCTTTAGATAAATTTCTTTTAGTGGTTCGCCCCGAAGATAAAGAAATGATTAAAACCGGCGAGAAGTGGGGAGCTGAAATTGTGCTTAATGCTGAATACAGGTCTGGGATGAGCAGTTCTATAAAAAAAGCCCTACATCAGATTTCTTCCGAGGAGTTAGTAGGATTTTTTGTGCTTTTGGGTGATCAACCCTTAATTAATCCATCTATATTATTTAAGATGCTTCTTGCTTTTACTCCAGACAAAAAAGAGATAGTAGTTCCTTTTTATAAAGATAGACAGGGGAATCCGGTGTTTTTTGATGGTTATTGGAAAGATGAGTTGATGAAACTTTCCGGAGACGCTGGAGGGAGAAGTTTAATTAAAGCCCATCCTGAGAGAATAAAAAGATTTAAAATATCAGACGAATCCATATTGTTAGATATTGACCGGGAAGAAGATTATGAGAAAATGAAAAGTATTTTTGACTCTCTTCATAAAAGAGGAAAGATTTAAATAAAATGAACAATATATTAGTAATTATCCGAGGTGGAGGAGACTTGGCTACAGGCGTGGCGGTGAGGCTTTTTCAAGCCGGATTTTCCGTGATGATTTTAGAAGTAGAACAGCCTACGGTTATCCGTCTCCCTGTTTCCTTTGCCCGAGCAGTTTATGAAGGCAAGGCTGTTGTAGAAGATGTAGAAGCTGTTTTGATTCCTTCCTGGGGAAAAGCGGAAGACATTATTAAAAAAGGGAAAATCCCGGTTTTAATTGATCCGAAAGGAAATTGTATTGAAAAAATTTCTCCCACCGTTATAGTAGATGCTATTTTGGCAAAACGTAACTTAGGGACAAGAATAGACCAGGCACCATTGGTTATTGGTTTAGGTCCGGGGTTTACCGCAGGGAAAGATGTTGATGTGGTAATAGAAACTATGAGAGGACATAACCTGGGGAGAGTTTACTATCAGGGACAGGCTGCACCGGATACCGGTGTGCCTGGAGAAGTAGGGGGAGAATCCAAGAGAAGATTATTGCGAGCTCCAGCTGAAGGTAAAATTGTGCCGTTGCATCAAATAGGATATTTGGTTAAGGCAGGAGAGGCAATTGCAGAAGTTGAAGGAGTTCCTTTAAAGGCAGAAATATCCGGTGTTCTGCGAGGATTAATTTATCCTCAAAGTAGGGTTACTAAAGGGATGAAGGTAGGAGATATCGACCCTCGAGGAATAAGAGAATATTGCTTTACAGTTTCTGATAAAGCCCGTTCGATAGGTGGGGCAGTTTTAGAGGCCATCTGTACTTATTTAAATAAAAAATGATAAATAAATTTTTTTTACATTCCGTTATATTTATATTAGAATAACGATTAGAGCATAAGGTGAAATTTTATCAAAAAGGGGGAGAAGGGAGAGATGTCAGAGATCTTGAAAGAAGCTTTAAGGAGAATTGATAGAAGTGAAATAATCGCTTGGGTTACTGTTGTCGAAACTAAGGGTTCTACTCCGAGAGAGGTAGGCGCAAAAATGCTGGTGAATAAGGATGGCTTGATATCCGGCACTATTGGAGGCGGAATAACCGAAGCCAAAGTAATCGAAGAAACAAAACAGGCGCTAAGAGAGGGCAAAGGAAAGCTTTTAACTTATCGTTTAACCAAAGAACAGGCTGCTTTGGATGAAGGGGCCATCTGTGGTGGTGAGATGAAAGTTTTTATAGATATTCTGCAACCCAAAGAAAAAGTATTGATTTTTGGGGCAGGCCATATTGCTGTTTGTGTCTCTAAATTGGCCAAGACGGTGGGGTTTAAAGTGACCATAATCGATGACCGAAAAGAATTTGCTAATCAAGATAGATTCCCGGAGGCAGATGAAATAATAGCTGAAGATACAGAAAAAGCCCTGACCCATCTTAATATTACTCCTTCTTCCTACATAATTGTATTAACCAGAGGACATTTGAAAGATGAAGAAGTCTTGGGTTCAGTTATAAGGTCAAATGCTGCCTATATAGGGATGATTGGGAGTCGTAAAAAAAATGCAACTGTCTTTCAGCATTTAGAAGAACAGGGGATATCTCAAGATGAACTTGCTAAAGTCTATGCCCCGATCGGGATTGATATAAAAGCCCAAACTCCTGAAGAAATTGCGGTAAGTATTGTAGCTGAGATTATCCAGGTAAGAAGAAAAAAAGAAATATAGTAACAAGTAACATGTAATATGTAGGGGTAGACCTTGTGTCTGTCCGTAATCAGAGGAAAAGAAACTAAGTTGTGCTAATTTTAAGGTTAAATTACAGGAAGTGATGATATTGAAATTAAGATATAAGCTTTGGCTGGAAAAGGACGGAGAAAAAATCTTTGGCGATGGACCTTTAGATATTCTTCATCGGGTTGAAAGAACCGGTTCATTAAGGCAGGCAGCAGAGGAAATAAATATGTCTTATTCCCAAGCCTGGAACTTAATGAAAGATTTAGAAAAAAGATTAGGATTTAATCTTTTAAAAAGAAAAGTCGGAGGAGAAAGAGGAGGAGGGTCAGAGATTACCGAGGAAGCAAGGGAATTGATGATGAAATTTGAAATATTTCGCGATAAAGCCGTAGAGAGTTTAAATTCACTTTATAAAGAAATATTTTAATATAGGTAATTTTAAAGAAGGGAGGGGGCAGTTGTATTAACTCAATAATTAGATAACTTTTTCTATTTTTAGCAGGGGCTCTGTGTGCCGCCCTATTAGTTAAATATGATGGTCTGTTGAAAAATAATACTTAAATATAAATAGCCACAAAATTTAATCAATGGACTGATTGATAATGGAGGTTAAATATGCAATCGAAAGTGTTTTTAATCCAATCTGAGGGATTGGGAAAAGGTGATGATCCGCTTGGTACAATGCTAATGGCCAACTTTTTACGCTTACTCGGGGAGAGCAAAGAGAAACCTGAGACCCTGATTTTTTGGAATACCGGAGTCCGTTTGGTTTGTGAAGACTCGTATGCTCTAGGCCATCTCAAACGGTTGGAAGATAAGGGAGTTGAAATATTGGCTTGTACCACATGTCTCGAATATTTTGATCTGGTAGACAAGTTGAAGGTTGGCAAACCGACAACCATGGTCAAATCGATTCAATCCATATTAAACTCAGAAATTGTCTGTTTGTAGGCTAAAAAGTTTCTAAACAATCTGGTATCTTACTCCAGCTTGGTGTATCAAAATTGGTTCGATATTAATTATGCCCTTAGATTAACGCGGACTGAGGGTATGATTAATTGTTAACAATATGAATTACCCGGTTAAATTAAAAGGGATTAATATAGATTATCTTGCGATATAAAAATTGTTTTATGGCAGCAGTCCCGCCGGTCAGATTTGTAAATTTATTCCCTTTCGAGGGGGAGGGTAAAGATGGAGGTGTTGTTTTAAATATTATGAAAAAAATACCGGTTGAAAAAGCAGTAGGAATGATTTTATGTCATGATATTACCCAAATTGTTCCGGGAAAATTTAAAGGAAGGGCCTTTAAGAAAGGTCATATTATTCAAAAAGAAGATGTAGGAAAATTATTGGAGT
>JBAUBA010000388.1:0-2925 GCA_049676265.1 Atribacterota bacterium | reverse complement strand
GGAGCAGGCTGTCCGATTTGGCTTGAAAATAGAATACGGGGAAGCTGTAGAATTTAAAATAAAAGAAGACGCGGAAGATAAAGTAAAAATAGTAAAAATTAATAATCAAGAATATAAAACCCTAACTATTATTCTGGCTTCCGGGGCAGAAGCGAGCAAATTAGGTGTTCTCGGAGAAGAAGAATTAAGAGGGAGAGGAGTTTCTTATTGTGCCACCTGTGATGCCCCCTTTTTTAAGGACCAAAAGATAGTAGTAGTTGGTGGAGGAGATACGGCAATTGAAGAAGCTTTATATTTAACTAAGTTTGTTCGAGAAGTAACCATTATTCACCGTCGGGATAGATTAAGAGCAACCAAGATATTACAGGAAAGAGTGTTTTCTAATAAAAAAATAAATTTTGCCTGGGACTCAGTAGTAATAAAAATATTAGGTAAGGAAAAAGTAGAAGGCATTTTGATTCAAAACAAAAAAACAGGCGAAGAAAAGGAAGTTCCCTGCCAGGGTGTTTTTATTTTTGTGGGGTATGTTCCCAATTCAAAATTTTTAAAAGAGTTAGTGAAATTAGACAAAAGAGGTTATATTTTGACTGATAATAATATGATGACCTCACAAGAAGGTATCTATGCCTGCGGAGATGTTAGAAAAAAAATCTTAAAACAGGTGGTTACTGCCTGCGGAGAAGGAGCTACCGCTGCCTTCGCCGCTCAAAAATATATTGAAGAATTAAAAGGAGTTTCCTATAAATAGAAGAAGAGAGGATAAAAAATGAATTTTGGAATATCAACTATGCCGCTTGAGGATTATCAGTTACAATCGAAACTAACTTTATTAAAAAAGGCTGGGGTAGAATATCTTGAAGTAAAACCGAAAGAAGGGCATTTCAATTACTATGATCCCAAATATCTGGATGAAATGTCTAAAGATTTTAAAAGAAATGGAATAAAAGTAATATCAATGCATATGCCTACTCATGGAGCAGATATTTCCCTGATTGAAGAATACGACCGGGTATGGTCTGTCCGGGAAGTGGAAAAAACAGCCCTTGCTTTACTAAGATTAGGAGGAGAGATTTTAGTAGTTCATCCGGGAAGTGAAATTAAAGATGAAAAAACTAGGAAAGCACGACGAGAAAAAAGTGAACAAAGCTTAGAAGAAATATTAAAATTTTGTGAACAGTGGGGAATTAAGATTGCTTTAGAGAATACTTTACCCGGAAAAACCGGTGACAGCATACCTGAGATCCTGGAGATAGTAAAAAAATTTGATTCTAAAAATTTAGGAATTTGTCTGGATACCGGACATTGCAACATAACTTCTTCCCTTTATAATCATAGCGGAGTTGCGGAGTGTTTGCCGGAAATAAAAGATTATTTATGTCATTTACATATTCATGATAATTCCGGAAAGAGTGATGACCATTATCTTCCTTTTGAAGGCAATATAGATTGGGAAAGATTTATAAAGGGCTTAAAAGAAATTAATTATCAGGGGGTATTTATGTTTGAATTAAGAAAGAAAACAAATAATGAAGAAATGCTCCGAACTATTAAAGAATTGTATCTAAATTTATTTAAGGAAGAAAAAAATGACTGATAAAAAAGGACATCTTTACTGGTTACGAAGAAAATTGCCCGACCAAAAAGTTTTAGAGCGGATGGATTCATTATTAAAAGAACTGAATTTACATACGGTTTGTGATAGTGCTTTGTGCCCCAATCGGGGCGAGTGTTTTAAAGAAGGAACGGCTACTTTTATGATATTGGGGAATATCTGTACGCGAAACTGTAGGTTCTGTGCTGTAGAAAAAGGGGAACCACTCCCCTTAGACCCGGAGGAACCCCGTCATATCGCCCGAGCCGCTAAACATTTAAATCTTAAACATATAGTAGTTACTTCGGTAACTAGAGATGATTTAGCGGATGGCGGAGCAAAACACTTTGCCCGGACCATTATAGAAATTAAAAAGATACTTCCTGAAAGCACAATAGAGGTGTTAGTCCCTGATTTTCAGGGTTCCTGGGAAGTACTCCAAATAGTTTTAGATGCTCAGCCGGAAGTGATAAATCATAATATCGAAACGATTGCCCGTTTATATAATTTAGTAAGGCCAAAAGCGGTTTATAAGCGTTCCCTGGAGCTGTTAAGGCAGGTTAAGATTCGGGGTAAAAGTATTATTTCCAAATCGGGGATTATGGTAGGCTTAGGAGAGGAAAAGGAAGAAGTTATCAAAGCGATGAAAGATTTACGGGAAGTGGATTGTGATATTTTAACTATAGGTCAATATTTAAAACCATCTCCTCACCATTTAAGAGTCAGCGAATATATTCATCCTGATAAATTTGAAGAATATCAAAATATAGGGATGTCTTTAGGCTTCAAATATGTAGCGTCAGCGCCTTTGGTGCGCAGTTCCTATCATGCTGGTGAAATATTAAAAAATATAACTTAATCGATGAAAATTTTCTTTTTCCGTCAGCCCTTATTACAGTATATAATAAAACGAAAAATTAAAAGCGCAAAACGTAAAACCATAGCTTAAAATTAAAAATTTAAATACGTTGTTTTATCTATTGATTTTTATCTTTCTTATCTTGTATACTATATAGAAAAATGAAAAGATGAAGAAGCAAAAACGGAACTTAAAATCTAGTGTTGAGAGAAAAAGTTTTGAGTTTTGAATTATGGTTTTTCGCTTTTAGTTTTAAATTTTTAACTATATACTGAAAACTGAAAATTGTATTTAAAACTAACGACTATTCACTATTTACTAACGACTAATTTAATAAGATATTTTTTTTGATATATTTAATTATATCTGATAGAATTAAAATCAATAAACACAATATAATAAAATTAACCAAGGATAAGGAGGACAGGTTTGTATGACCAAATATGATATTAATAAGGTAAAAAATGTTGCCTTG
>JBAUBA010000387.1:0-2835 GCA_049676265.1 Atribacterota bacterium | reverse complement strand
TACGACAAAAGATTGATAAAATCCTTCTTTTTTTAAAAAATAGCTGCGAGATGCAAAATTTAAGAAAATATAGTTTATCTGTCTGTTAGTCGCTCGGTCAAATATTCAGGTTACGGGTTACAAGTTATAAGTAAAAGAAAATGTTGGGACTTTGGCCTTATTTTACAAATAATCTTTTTTCGTTTGAAATTCGGCAGAAAAGAAGGTAAAAAATACTCTACCGATAGGTAATATTTTCCCCTATATAGAGGAAAATTTACTCTTAACATAGGGTAAAAATTACCTACTAAGCAATACCAATACAACAACAACAAATAGTAAAAAATTTACTGTTGTTGCTGCTGTTACTTTCAAAAAATTAAAAGAGAAAGGAGGATGATATGTCTTCGCAAAAGTGATGTCAATAAAAATAAGTGTCTGTCCCTATTTAATTCCTATTTAATTCTCTCTATTTAATTCTCTATTTAATTCTAATGTTCCACAGTGATGACTACATTTCCTACTTTTTGTCCTTTTTCAACATACCTATACGCCTCGACAATCTGTTCTAACGGATATTTTCTATCTATCACTGTTTTGAATTTTCCTTTCTCAATGAGCTTTTTGATAAAAAGTATGCTTCCTTTACAATCTGTAGGGAGCGGAAATATGACTTTTTTGCGTCCAATTATTGGCGTTATAAGTGCAAAGAAAATATTTTGAGCCATATAGCCTAATTCTGACGAGATATAAACACCTCCAGGTTGTAACAACGGTTTGCATTTAGCAAATGAACTTTTGCCAACAGTGTCAAAGATGTAGTTATATTTTTGATTATCTTTTGTAAAATCCTCTTTTGTATAATCAATGACTTTATCGGCCCCTAATGATTTTACTAATTCAAAATCTTTAGTCTTGCACACTGCAGTAATATTGGCACCAAAATATTTTAGAAATTGAATTGCCGCTGAACCAATACCTCCTGTTGCACCATTAACGAGAACTTTTTGCCCATTTTTAAGGTTCACTTTATTGATAAAATTATACGCGTAATACGCGCCTTCAGTACTGGCTGCTGCCTGCTCGTATGTTATATTTGGCATTTTTGTCAGAGCTTTGTCTTTTGAGATTGTCTTGTATTGGGCATGAGACCCTGAACCCTTATCATCAAATCCAAAAACCCTATCGCCGACTTGATAAGACGATACGTTTTTCCCAACCGCTTCAATAATGCCTGCAAATTCGGTTCCAAGAATCGGGTTCTTTGGTTTAAATATACCTGTGAAAAATCTAGCAAAAAACGGTTCTGCTCTAAGCGTTGCGCAGTCTGTTCGATTTACTGTTGTGGCATTTATCTTTATTAGTACTTCATCACCCTTCGGAGTAGGTTTTTCTATTTCTTTGAGCTGAAGAACTTCCGGTGGTCCGTATTTGGTATTAATAACAGCTTTCATTTTCATTTCCTCTTATCTTTATTTTCTTGAAATAATGGAAGTTATTATCAGTCCTACACCTATTCCTATGAGTGTAAATGCAACTATTCCCAATGGGTATGTCCTTATAAAAAATATTCCAGCACCCACACCTATAAGCACACCCCCACCAATAGCCCATGTGCTCTTATCTTCTTTTTTGTTTGACTTATCCATTGCATTTAACCTCCTTTGCATTTTTTATTATTTAAAGTATCCTGAACATTTACCTTAATATGTTTTGTTATTATGTTCCACAGTTATGACTACATTTTTCGAAAGACGCATTCCGCATCGTGCTTAGGAGTAGGTTTATCTACCTCTTTGAGTTGAAGAAACTCCGGTGGTCCGTATTCTATTTATACAATTGCTTTCCTGGTTTCCTCCAAAGTTACTTTGATCGCGCGCGATAGAGATATCTCCCAAAGTAGACCTATCTATGGTGTGACTTTCACGCTTTCATGTTTAGGCCACTTCCAAGCATACCAGACAATTAATGACAAGCACACAACTTCTATAGTGGCAAAAAAGATATAATGAAGAACTAGCGACCCACCACCTACAACAAACAAAATAGTAATTACACCTGCAATGATATTTGCCCATCGATTTACTTTATATTTCAATACCCGGGACAGGAAAATCATCACAATCGGGATCTCTATTATAAATGCCATTGCCAACATAAGTTCTTGGGTGAGTTGAACCGGCGTTGATCTTGTTAGTATTTCCTCTAGGTGCTCAGGAATAAATAATGTAAGAACATCAGCAAAAAGCATATTAAACATTACAACTATCCATAGTACTGACATTTTTACTTTAACATTCATTTTGGCGGTCTTTTCGTTTGTATTCATTTTTTCTTCACCTCCCTTCTCTTTTCCCTTTTCTGCTTCCCGTTTCTTTTTTTCTTAACTATTTCTTTCATCTCCTTCTTATTAAGTTAATTGTCCTGTGTAGTTCCATTACTAGGTTTTGTCACTTTGTACCACAGTGATGACTACATTTCCCTTTTTGTGCCCTTTATCAACATATCGATGAGCCTCGACCATTTGTTCCAAGGGATAGCGCCTATCAATGACCGGTTTTATCTTTTCTGCCTCAACAAGCTCTTTAAGGAAAACTAGATCTTCTTTGCGCTCGGGCGCCTGCCCGGCTAATACTTTCTTGCTGCCTATCATAGAAGTCCATCCCATTTGAATAAATTCTTGCAGTCCGCCGGCACCTGCAAGATAGAGTCCTTTTTGTTTTAGCGAGTTTTTACAACCTGAAAACGAAGTCTTACCTACTGTGTCATAAATAATGTCATAGGTCTCCCCGTTTTTGGCAAAATCCTCTGTAGTGTAATCAATAACCTTATCGGCACCAAGAGATTTTACCAATT
>JBAUBA010000386.1:0-2028 GCA_049676265.1 Atribacterota bacterium | reverse complement strand
CGTTGAAGGCGAGAATGATGATCCAAAAGCTTTTTCCTCAGACGAATATTAGAAGGGGTAATCTCCAACAATTCATCCTCCTGGATATAATCCAAGGCCTGTTCCAAAGAAAACTGACGGGGTTTCTCCAAACGCAAGGCTTCATCGGAACCACTTGCACGCATATTGGTAACGTGCTTTTTCTTGCATACATTAACTTCCATATCATCACTTCTCTTATTTTCTCCTACGATCATTCCCTGATAAACTTCTGTAACCGGGCATACAAATAACGTTCCTCTCCCTTGAGCATTATGAAGACCAAAGGTACTGGTTATTCCGTTTTCGAAGGCAATTAATACTCCCCGAGAACGAGTAGGGATAGGCCCCCTGTATGGCTGATAATTAAGAAAGATATGATGCATTATTCCTTTGCCTTTTGTCTTGGTAAGAAATTCATCCCGAAAACCGATCAGTCCCCTGGCCGGAATTTCAAATTCAAGCCGCAATTGATCAGAAGAAAATTCAACCATATTAACCAACTCCGCCCTTCTCTTTCCGCAAATTTCCATAACTACTCCCAAGCTATCTTTAGGGATATCACAGGTCATAAGTTCTATGGGTTCACATTTCGCTCCTTTAATATTTTTAAAAATAACCTTTGGTTTAGAAACCTGAAATTCGTACCCTTCTCGACGCATCTTTTCAATAAGAATCGAAAGATGAAGCTCTCCTCTTCCTGAAACATGAAAAGTATCTGTTGATTCTGCTTCTTCAACTCTAAGGCTCACGTTGGTTTCAACTTCCTTAAAAAGACGCTCTCTTAAATGGCGAGAGGTGACAAATTTTCCTTCCCTACCACCAAAAGGGCTATTATTAACAGTAAAATCTACAGTCAAAGTAGGTTCATCTATTTTTATTTTAGATAAGACCTCAGGTTTTTCTTTGCAAGCTATTGTCTCTCCAATATTAGCTTCGCTAATTCCCGCTATAGCCACAATCTCTCCGGCATCAGCTCTCTTTACTTCTTTTCTTTCTAATCCTTCGAAAAGATAAAGTTTTACTACTTTACTAGATACCTGACTTTTATCCCGTTTGATTAAAGTGACTGTTTCTCCCTCCTGAATTTTTCCTCGACTAATAAGTCCAATTGCTATCTTTCCCACATAATCATCATAGCCAAGATTAGTAATCAATAATTGCAAAGGAGAATTATATTCCACCGAAGGAGCAGGTATATATTTTAAAATAGTTGAAAAAAGAGGTATTAAATTATCCTCTAAAGAATCAGGAGAAAATCCGGATAAACCCGAACGGGCAGAAGTATAGATAACCGGAAAGTCTATCTGCTTATCGTTAGCCCCTAATTCAATAAATAAGTCATAGATTTCGTTTAAAACTTCAGCAGGACGGGCATTAGGCCTGTCTATTTTGTTAATGACTACTATGGGAATAAGATTTAATTCCATAGCTTTACGCAGGACAAATCGAGTTTGAGGCATAGGCCCTTCGAAGGCATCTACAATTAAAAGAACTCCATTAACCATTCTCAAGATTCTTTCAACTTCTCCCCCAAAATCTGCATGACCGGGAGTATCTACTATATTAATCTTTACCCCTCGCCAATGGATTGAGGTATTTTTAGAAAGGATGGTAATCCCTCTTTCTCTTTCCAAATCATTAGAATCCATTACCCTTTCTTTTACCACCTGGTTATCCCGAAAGGTGCCGCTCTGCCTTAACATAGCATCTACCAGAGTGGTCTTACCATGATCTACATGGGCAATAAGGGCGATATTTCTTATTTTTACAGCTTCCATCATTTTGATTTCCTTTTATTTATTACTTTGTAAAATTGCATTGAACATGCAAACGTAGATGTTACCACAATTGGAAGCAATATACAAGGATTGTCAAGGGGATGTCAAGGGGACGGTTCTTCTGACAATATAATAACAAAAAAATAGGATTAAAAATATAAAATATCATGGTCTTTATGCTTGACATGACTTTTTTCTAGAATTGCACTTGGGGTTTTTACTATTTGCA
>JBAUBA010000385.1:0-3029 GCA_049676265.1 Atribacterota bacterium | reverse complement strand
CCCATCGAAAACCGAGAACCAAGAACTGAAAACTGTTCTACAAATTGATAAATATCTCCCGGGAAGAATTATATTTGAAGAAAAAGAGGTTGAGGTGACCGCCAAAGAATTTTCCTTAATCTATCTCCTATCTCAAAACAGAGGAAAAACAATAACCTATAGCGATCTTTTAAAGACTTTATGGACAGAAAACGAATATAGCACCTATGTTCAGATAACTTCTCATCTGTATAAAATAAGAAGAGCCATTCTAAAAACTATCGGTAATAATAAAAAGAATAGCAAAAGGGTCAAAGATATTTTAAAAGTAGTTTCCCGAAGGGGGATAATGTTAAATTTAGAAGAAAATAAATTGAAAATAAGTTAATTTTTTTGATTTTTTTTCTCAATTCAGATGAATTTAGTTTAAAATATTGGGAAAAATGGTAATTTATTTACTGAGCAAAATCCAGATAACCATTGTGTTGTCTGGATTTTTTTTATTTTTTTTAACCTTAAAAAATATAAACAAAAAACAAACAAATAATAAACAGAAAATAAACAGAAAAGTTATTACATGAAAAATTAGGTATGTTGTAATTATAGTAGTCGTTGGTGAATAGGAAAACAGTATATGGTATCGAGTATATAGTCCAAAATAAGATTTGGATAGAAGATTTGGGAAAAAACAAGTTAATTGCTAAGAGGGAGGAAATAAATGGAAAGAGAAAAACCAAATAAGCAGAACAAGCCGGGTAAAGAAAAAAAAGAAGGTTATGTTGTTGTTCCTAACTATTTCTTAAGGAAATGGGTCAAGGTATTAGGGGTAGGCCCTGCCCTGCTCTATCTCCAACTACTTTCTTATTGTCATAAAGAAAAAGATATCGCCTGGCCTACCATAGATTCCCTTTGCCAAGAAATGGGGATAGCTAAAACTACCTTACTCAGATACCAGAATACCCTGAGTAGATTCGGTCTGATTAAAAATATCAGCAGGAGTAAATCTACTACCGGCCATTATAAAAATAATGTCTATCAGATTATTCCTCTTGAAAAGCTCCCGAAGCATCCGGATCCGGGGAAAATAATAAATTTTGTTGGTAGCAAAATGAAACCTGATTGGTATCAAAATGATACCTCTATTGGTAGCAATATGAAACTTTCTTTGGTATCAAAACGCTACCCTAACAATACCAATCTTAACATTACCAATATAACAACAACAACAAAGAGAGAAAAAGATGCTGTTGTTGCTGTTAATTTTAAAAAATTAAAAGAGGAAGGAGAAGAAAAGATGCAAGCCCCATACAATAGCAAGGAGCATTATACAGAGCAGGCCCCATATAGTAGCAAGGAGAAAGAGCACTATACAGGGCAGGCACTAAGAGAACGGATGGTTGAATTAGATTTTAAGGAGGGATTTATTGAGAAGATACTAAAAGAATACTCGGTGAAGAAAATCGATGAGAAATTAGACCTGCTGAAGGAGAGGAAGAACATCCAAAGCCCTGCCGGCTGGCTGAGGTCTGCATTGAAGAATGATTATCAAGATGTGGTCGAGAAAAGATCTGATCAAGAATCCGTAGAACAGGCGTCTTGCCTGTCAAGGATAGATTCCCGCTTTCGCGGGAATGACATAAAGGGGAGCGGGAATGACATAAGTACCGAGGAATGGACTTCTCGCGAAAAAGCCCTGGAGGCCATCAAGCTGATTCAAGATAATCTCTTTAACTGCAAATCCCCTCTTCCCTCGAGGAAGCGTACCGGAGTGAGAGTAAATCAAAAACTAATCCAAGAAAGGAGATTCAAATGTCCGAACTAAAAGAACTAATCGTTTGTGCAAAACAGAGAAACGTAAAAGCAATGGGAGAATTATTTAATCAATTTAAACCTTTGTTAAAGTCAAGAGCAAAAAAATATTCCAAATGTGGCCAGAAATATGAGGATGTTTTTCAGCAGGCTGCCTTAATTTTTATCCTTGCTGTCTATGATTACAAAGAGGAGAAAAATATTCCTTTTGCCGGATATATAAAAAAGCGAATCAATTGGGAATTATATCATTATTATCGCCGGTATATGCAGAGGAAAATAGAAGTTTCTTCCGGTTTAGATCCAATAAGTAACCATCGTTAATTTAGCAAATGTGACTAATCATTTAAGAAGAATAATAACTAATAAAGGAGAATTATGCCCTTGAATAGATTAGAAAATATTTTGATAGGAATAGATTTAAAAGAAGGATATACACGCTTAACCAAAAGAGAAAAGAATATTATTAATCTCTATTATCTTGAAGGATACAAAGATGAAGAAATTGCAAAGATTTATGGAGTTTGCCAACAAAACATAAATCGTCAACGGATACGGGGAATGTCAAAATTAAAAATATTTTAATATTTTTTAAAATGACTGTAGTAAAATCACCTCTTTTTTGGATCTATATAAGTAGAGGGGTAAATTAGTCGTTAGCAGAAAACGTATGGGCTCGATTCATCAAGCCTTCCCCTCTCTACTAAATATTATCGACCAACGACTAACGACTAAAAAAGAAAGGAGGTGAAAATAAATGGCCACAGTCGTAACCGTTCCCCGTGATTCAAGCCTACAGTTTAGATTGGTAGTAGGCACCAACCCGGATACCGGAGCACCTATTATAAACAGCAAGACCTTTGCTAATATTAAATCTGCTGCTTTAGATCAAGATACTTATGATGTAGCTACCGCTTTAACCGGCTTGCAGAAGTATACCGTAGATGAAATCAGATTAGAAAAAGAATCCCAATTGACTGAGTAGTCGTTAGATAGGAAAAACAAAAAAGTCAAAATTAAAAATAGCTTAATCAATGAATCTTTCGCGTAGGAAATGTAGGGGTTCGATTCATCGAATCCGTTTCGGGTCGGATAAATCCGACCCCTACCTAATTGGTCAATTGGCGAATCGGTAAATTGGTTAATCGATAAGGAGGTGAAAAAATAATGGCAACCGAATTAGGAGAAGTAACCAGTTATAAGAGACTGTATATGCAGTTTAGAGATAGTGCAGCTAAAAC
>JBAUBA010000384.1:0-1591 GCA_049676265.1 Atribacterota bacterium | reverse complement strand
TAATCAGCAATTTTCAATGCAGCAAAAGCGTTTTGTTCAACCAAAAGCACTGTCATCCCTTCCCGATGAATCCGCTTAATAATATCAAAGATTTCCTTCACTAATAAAGGTGCTAATCCTAAAGAAGGTTCATCCAGCATTAAGAGTTTTGGCCGGGACATTAATCCCCGGGCTACGGCTAACATCTGCTGTTCCCCGCCTGATAAAGTTCCGCCCTTTTGCCATAACCTTTCTTTAACCCGAGGAAATAATTCGTAAATCCACTCAAGATCTTTCGTAATTTCTTTTTTATCAGTCCGGGCAAAAGCACCCAAGGATAAATTTTCCTGGACTGTCAAATTAGGAAATATTTTCCTTCCTTCCGGTATCAGTGCAATGCCTTTTTTAACAATCTTATCAGTAGGAATATTGCTTATTACTTTATTGTTAAACTTTATCTTACCTTCCCGTGGTTTAATTAAACCACAGATGGCTCTTAAAGTAGTACTTTTACCTGCTCCATTTGCTCCGATTAAAGTAATTACTTTTCCTTTGGGTACATCAAATGAAATTCCTTTTAAAGCATGTATACCGCCAAAAAAAACATTCAAATTATTAATCTTAAGCATAGTTTGCATCCACCCCCAAATAAGCTTTAATTACTTCCGGATTATTTTGAATTTCTGTCGGATTTCCTTCAGCGATAGTCACTCCATAATCCATTACTAAAATTCTTCTGCATATTCCCATCACTACTTTCATATCATGCTCTATTAAAAGAATAGTTAAATTAAAGTCATCTTGAGTCTTCTGAATAAAACTCATTAAATCCTTGGTTTCCTGAGGATTCATCCCTGCTGCCGGCTCATCCAAAAGCAACAGTTTAGGTCCGGTAGCCAAAGCCCGAACAATTTCTAATTTTCTCTGCTGTCCATAAGGAAGACTACCTGCTTTTTCCAGTTCGAATTTTTCTAATTCTACTTTCTCTAATAATTCCATTGATTTATGGTAAATGCTTTCTTCTTCACGAACATAACCGGGAAATTTAAGGATAGCGGAAGCAAGATTTGATTTAAGGTGAAGATGAAAACCTATCATTACATTATCGATTACTGTCAGATTCTCCAGAAGCCTGATATTTTGGAAAGTACGAGCAATTCCCACTTTTGCAATTTTATCAGGTTTTATCCCGGTAATATCTTGATCTTTAAAGTAAATCTTACTTATAGTCGGAGTATATATTCCGGTAATCATATTAAAGACGGTAGTCTTTCCGGCACCATTTGGACCAATCAATCCAATAAGCTCGCCCGGGGCAATTTTAAGCTTAAAATTGCTTACGGCTGTTAAACCGCCAAATTTCATAGTAATATTATCTACATTCAATAATTCCATTAATAATTCCATTACCTAGCACTCCCTTCAGAAGATCTCTTATTTTTGAACAATTTGTTAATAAACTGAAAAAATCCTTTCCAGGAGAATTCGAAACCTCCTAACAGTCCTTTTTGCTTATATAAGATAACAACTAAAAGAAGGGCTGAGAAAGTGACCATCCTCATACCAGGTACTTGGGGAATTTTAATGGGCCCAATATTAAAGCCTGCTTCAA
>JBAUBA010000383.1:0-3863 GCA_049676265.1 Atribacterota bacterium | reverse complement strand
CACGGTGCCTGCTTTGTTCCCCTTTCATGTAGAGCATCATAGCCTTGAGCAAAGAGATTCTCGTCCCCTGTTGTGTTAAGGCAAGATTAAGCAGACCATCACTCATATCTCCATCAGGAGCCATAAAGAAGGCTCCTCCCATCCGTTTCCCATTCATGATAGAAATAAGAGCCGGAGTAAGTATCTGCTTTCTATCTTTGTAAGATATTTCGATTGTTGGAGCTTTGGGGAGCATTACCAACGTTTTAAGCGCTGCAATGATATATGGTGCCGCTCCATGAAGATGCTTCATTTTTGCTGCCTCCAGCCCGACAATTGCATCAAAACCGATACCAACACCATTTCCGAAGTACCGACCCTTAGGGAAGTCACCTCCGGTAATAAGCCCAACATCCATTGGATAAAAAGTCCCATCAAGAAGAAGGCGCATGCTCTCTATTAAATCACTTGGAACTCCTGCTCCAAAGGCAAAGTCATTCCCACGACCAATGGGTAAAACACCAAACTGTAAACGATTTTTATGGATTGCTGATGATTCAGGTTTACAGGAATTAAACATAAGTCCGTTTATTACCTCGTTAGAAGTACCGTCCCCGCCGGCGGCTACGATTACCTGATCAGGAATTTGAGCACTTGATTCTGCTATGGAAGTAGCATGACCGATTTCTTCTGTAAGAATAATTTTGAAATTTGCTGCATTTTTTGAAAAGAACTCTTTTATTAAAGGGATTTTTTTCTTCGCATTTCCCTGATCCGCAACTGGGTTGAGGATGATTGTAAAATATCTGTTCATACCTACTCCTATATATCTTTTTAGATTATTATATTCAAATATTAAGTTTCCTAAATTATAGATTAGACTCTGAAGAGAGTCAAATGAATTATATGGAATAATAATCAATAAAATTATAGTTAAAGCCCTAAAACCGTAAACGGCTAGGGCTTTAACCAAAACATTTCTTTGATTTTTAGTAATAAGATAAACTAATTATATAATTTTTCATAGAGTTCGTTAACCTATTATTCAATTGAAAGAGTGAACCCGGAGTTTTTATATAGGAAGTCTATCGATGTTACTATTTTTTATCTTTTCCTTTTCCTTTCCCTTTATCTTTCCCTTTATCTTTTCCTTTTGCGCCACAGCAAGACATCAAAATCACCTCACTTTCTAAAAAATATTAAACAAGGGCAACCCAAAAACTGAATTTAATCGACCATTTATGGTAAGATATATACAACAAAAAATATTTTTTGTCAACATCTTTCATCTTTATTAGTAATCGTGCTAAAAGCCAAGTAGTGGAGTGATGTAGAATAAAATCTTAAATATATACATTGCCACGTCCCTTAAAAAAGTAGTCGGGTAGACAGGTGTACAAAACTTAAGGAGTAAATCCACTTACTCGCACCATTCAGCGCAGGCAAGACACATCTCGCAATGATGCTGCCAAACCGGTTTACTATCCGTCATTTTTATCTTTTGGGTTTGTCTCTCCCTTATTTATATTAAATGACCGTTGTTCCTGCTCAGTAGTTTTATCTTTTTCCTACATCTTTTTTCTCTTGTAAAAAATAATCTTTTGTAATGCTCCATACATTTTCAATAATAGATATTATTAGATAAATAGAGATAAATATTAAGGTCAGATTTTGCACACTAATATAAGTTTCTTTAAGATATAATCTGGTAAAAATAATAACCGTAATTCCTAAAAAACAAACAGCGCCTACATACTTTCCTATTTTATTTTTAACTATCTTCTTTTTTAAGAAAGAAGTATAAACAAAGGAAATAAAAGAAAGTAAAATTAAAAATATAATATATGCAGATACCATTTGTTTTAAGTACCAAAGCACAAATATTGACAAGACTACCATAAAGTCAGCTGCAATATCAAAAATATCCCCTCCCTTACAGCTGCTCTCTGCTTGTTTTGCTACCATGCCGTCAACTATATCCGACATGCTGATTAACAATATTATCATCAGAGACTGAAAATATTTTCCCTGCAGCTCGCCCATAATTAAAAAAGGGATAAAAGCAATCCTGGAAAAAGTTATTAAATTAGCTAAAAATCCTTTATTTATATTTTTTATTACTTTATTATCCTCATTGCCCTAAAAAATTATTGATTGATTAAAAATCATTTTTTACCCTGTCCTGAGATATTATAATTTCCCTATCAGTTCTTTGCTAAATAAGTCTATTTTTTCTTGTAGTTCATCCTCTTTATAAGAAGTAATAAACTTTTCTTTTCCTATTATTTTTCCACCCTTTTCCTCAATTAACTTAGTGGCTTTAGAAGTATCCACTTCTATACCTTCTTTGTCCGCACCTGTAAGTGCCACAAAACATTCTATGCCTGAAAATTCGTTTCGCTGAATAAAGCTCTCAAGTGGCGGCCTAATAAGACCAGCATAGACCGGTGAAGCAAAACCAATTGCCCTGGCATCTTGTAAATTGATTTGTAAATCTTTTCCTGCACAATACAAGGTTACTTTATAATTATTTTGGGCAATATCCTCTGCCAAAGCCCTTAGCACTTTGGTAGTAAATTTAGACATTCCGGGATGATATACAATATATATTTGTTCGGTGGAATCATCACTTCCAATTGTTTCCGCTGGTATATTTTTCTCTCTGTCCAAAATAGAAATTACCATAGAACCTGCACCCGCAGGCAGGATTATAATATAAGTTAAAAAGTAAAATATAATCAGTAAAATAATCGCCATTACACCCGTTCTGCCTTTTAGTCTGAAAAAAATGGTGTGCAGCCAAAGTAAAGAAATGGCTGCCACAAAAGGAAAAATTCTAACTCCTATAGGAATTATCCTGGCAAAATTTGTAATAAAAAAGGGTATAGACAACAATAATATAATGATGGTGTAAATTATTGCAAAATTCATTTTAACTTGACCTCCTTAAATATTTTTAGATTTTCCTGGTCAGATTTACCCTTCTTTTCCAATAGATAACTATCAAACACTACATCAAAAGTACTATCCATTGGACTGCAAGCATAGATACCTACATTTAATTCATTAAACTTACTATGTAAGTGTGCAATTCTAAGCTGTTTCCATGAAATTCCATCATCAGAATATTCGATTATGAAATCATTTTTTTTGCTTTGTATACGATACCACATTTTATTAATTTTTGAATTGATATCAATTGTTGCCCAATCAGAATATCCTAAATTTGTAACTACTGAGCCGAGACGTGAATAATTTTCGGTTTCATATTCTATAGATGTTTTTATCCAATTCTCAGAATCAATTCTAACCATTAAACCACATTGGTCGTATTGTTTTTTTGGATAAAACTCAGTGCTTACAGTAACCGAAAAATCATTTATTACTTTCGTTAATAAGCAGTGTCCATTATCTCTTTCAAATCCATAATAAGTTTTTTGCCAAAAATCAGTTTTTGGAGATGTTGACATATATAGCTTATGATTTTTTATTTCATAAGTTGGTTGATTGAGCCAGAAGTAGCTTTGATCAATTTTGTTGTTTTTATCAATCATTTATCTTCTCCTTGTCTTTATGCAATTGCAGCTAACTACTTGCATTTACGCAACAAATGTGTATAATATACCGAATTAGTATCTTAGATACAATATTGCGTTTATTTTTACTATCTACTTAGGCCCATTTATCATATCTAACTCTAACGGATTTTCTATTCTACCTATATCTTTTTTACCTACATGTGTGTAAATCTCTGTTGTTTTTGAACTTGCATATCCAAGTAATTCTTGTATGTACCTCAAATCTATCCCCCGTTCCTCTCTTTTTCTCCCTTTTTGGGTAATTGTTCAATTAAAAAGTTGCCACAGAAGCGTCTCCTGTCACAG
>JBAUBA010000382.1:0-5816 GCA_049676265.1 Atribacterota bacterium | reverse complement strand
GCGATAGTAAAGGAAGGGCATCTTCCAAAATGAGCTGATACAAAACCTGCGTCAGTTGAAATTGCTATTTTCATATTTTTTTCTCCAATTCTTTTATTTTTATTTTTTCATTCCTGAATGGGCTGAGGCATTAGCCTGGGAAATTGCCTTAAATTCACCTGATTTAAATTTATCAATAGCTTCTTGAACTGTACCGCTTGCTCCGGTTATCACTTTTATACCTGCTGCCTGTAAAGTCTGAAAGGCATTGGGACCGCAACTTCCGGTTAATACTGTCTCTACTCCTTTATCAGCCATTATTTGACCTGATTGTATTCCTACTCCTCCCATTCCCTGGGCACCGATATTTTCTATTGCTTCAAATTTATTGGTCTCGGTATCAAATAATATAAAATAATGGCATCTTCCAAACCGGGGATCGACTTTATCCTCTAATTTTGCCCCCATTGAAGTAATTGCTATTTTCATTTTTTAATCCTCCTTTTTAGTAATTAACTTAATAAGTTAATTGTGTAATGTGTAGGGGGCGGATTTATCCGCCCCACGCTTTCTTTATTTCTTTTCAATTTTTTCCAATTCTGTAATACGTTTATTGATGGAATCAAGTTGTTCTTTTAAAGCTTTTGCTTCCTCGGCTAACATCTCCATCTCTTGTTTAGGTTCTACCGGGGGTTGATAAAATCCACCTCCATAGGCAATAGGTGGAGGGACTACAGGATAGGAATTAGCAGGCCAATATCCTCTACCATAACCTCTACCCATTCCTCTGCCGAATCCTCTACCATAACCGAAACCCAAACCCGGTCTTCCTGTATAGGAATTCCTAAACCCCGCTACCGGATAACCGGCACAATATCCGGCTGCTCTTCCGGTCATAGGGCCTAATCCTCTTGGTCCAGTACCATCTCCTCTTGGCATATCTTTCATCTCCTTTCTATTTTTTGTTTTTTATAATGATAATCATTTCCAATAAGATACATTAAAAAAATTTATCTATTTTTCTTTATCTGAACATTCATCACACAATCCATAAAATTGAACAGTGTGATTTTTAATTTCAAAATTATATTTTTTAGAAAGTTCCTTTTCTGTTTTTTTAATCAGCTCTAACTCTTCATCTACAAAATCTGTATAATCGATTATTCGGCCACATTTAGTGCATATTAGATGGTGATGATGGGATGGCTCTTTGATTCCGCGAGCCAACTCATACCTTGCCCGCCCATCACCAAAATCAAATTTAAAGACCAAGCCCATATTAACTAATAACTCTAAGGTTCGGTAAACAGTGGTAAGGCCGATAGCCGGATAAATATTATGTACTTTTAAATATATATCTTCTGCACTCAGATGTCCTTTTGACTCATCCAAGACCTGTAAAATAATTTGCCGCGGGATAGTAATTCTATAACCACAGCCTCTAAATTCACCGTGCCACCACTTTGCCGGTCCTTTTCCCCATCTTCCTGGCATAATACTAGTCCTTTCTTATTGATAATGATTACCATTAAAATAATATACCAAATAAATTCTGTTGTCAAATATTTTTAGCAAACTTGTAAGCTAAAAGCGAAAAACTTAAAACTATAATTCAAAATTCATATAGCGTAGAGTGCACAGCGTATAGCTATTGTTAAAAAAATACACTAATATGTGTAACATTTAATATTGGTTAACTGACTAATTAAATTCATATTGAGTGAAATTATACAGATTTTTTAGCTCACAATATATACAAATATTGTTTTTAATCTAACGTCGGATTTATCCAACCCGAAACGGGTTCGATGAATCGAACCCCTACCTCGACAGGTGGGCCTATCCTCGTGAAAACGGGGAACGCCTATCCTAGAGCTTTATCTTGTATCTTATATCTCATAACTGGCCAACTGATTAACCGGGCAACTGGTTAACTAACATTCTGTACGCTATACGCTATGAGGGCGTATGTAACACGTCTCTACTTCTTTTTTTCAAACTTGAAGCTCGTAACTCGCAACCTGCAACTTGTAGCTTTAAGTGGGCAATAGGTAAATAGGTAAATTGGTTAATTTAATAACTATATACTGTTCTTTAGTATACAAATCGAGTAATGGCTGCTAAAATAACGGCTAAAACAAAAGTAAAAGTTATAGTAAATAACGTTCGCTTACTTCCAATTTCTTTCCACAAAACCGCAATAGTAGCTACACAAGGAACATAAAAAATTACAAAGATGGTAAAAGTCATAATTTGGGTTGCGGACATTACTGTGGCAATACTGGAGGTTCCTATAGCCTGGATCAACATTAGCATAGAAAGTTCTTTACGAAGAATACCGAATATCAAAGTAGTACCCACCACTAAAGGGAGGCCGAGTAGAGAGGTTAGAGGAGAAAAAAAGTTATTTATAAGCATATCCGCCTTATAATATTGTAATAAACTTAAAATTATACTTCCTACAATAAGTAAAGGCCAGGCTATAAATATAAATTCTTTCATCCTGAGCCAGGTCTTGGCTAAAGCAACTTTTAGAGAAGGAATATGGTAAGCAGGAATTTCTAATATCATTCCCGGGGTTACCTCTGGCAGCAAGCGGGATAATATCTTTCCTGATATGATAATTACAATAATATTTAAAATATAAACTGCTAAAGCTGCTTGAGGACTAATATAGAAAGCCACTAATGCAAATATTATAGTCATTCGCGCGGCACAGGGAATCATGGTAGCCAGCACAGAGGCAATAAAACGGTCTCTTTCCGATTCCAAAATCCTGGTAGCCATTATAGCCGGAACAGTACAGCCATAACCTAATATAAAAGGTATAACTGCCTTACCGTGTAAACCAATCTTATGTAAAAACGCGTCTAAGAGAAAGGCTATGCGAGGCAAATAACCTAAATCCTCTAAAATAGCCAAACCAAATAAAAAAGGGAATAGATAAGGCAAGACAATGGCTATTCCACCGGCTAACCCCTGAATAATACCACTAATTATTGAAAATGATAGGGTGTTTGGATTGATACTCTTCTCTATCAAAGGAATTAGCCTATAAAAATAATCCAGTAATGGTTCTTCTACTATTTTCCCCACACCAAAAATTAAATTAAAAAATAAGTAAAAAATTAGGCCTAAAGAAATATACCCCCAAAGCGGATGCATCAAGATATTATCCAGATAATCTCTTGGGCTTGTGTGAGGCTTGGTAAGTGAAACTACAGATTCATATATATTCATGGAGAGATGATGCCGTTCAGAGGAAATAACTACATCGGATTGTCTACCATGAGTTTCCTCAAGTATATTCTGGAAATGGACAATCTTTTTAAAAAGATTGTTACTCTTTTCTTCATAATTTTCCATAAAATAACTATCGTTTTCTAAATACTTAAGAGCTAAAAACCGTTCCGGTATATTAAATTCTTGATTAATCTGTTTCTTTTTAATTTGTGTAGATAATTGGGCTATAACTTCCTCTACATCTTTACTAAAATTTATGGTTTTGCCTATTCCCTTTTCTTCTCCTATCTTATAGGCCATAGAAAAAAGCTCTTTTACTCCCCTTCCCTTTAGGGCGATTGCCGGCACTACTGGAACACCAAGAATTTTAGATAATTTTTCAACATCAATCTTAATACCCTTACGTTCAGCTTCGTCAATCATATTAAGACATATCACCATCGGTAATTTAAGTTCCAAAAGTTGCAGAGTAAGCTCTAAACTTCTACTAAGTAAAGATGCATCGATAACGTTTATAATTACATCAACATTATTTCTTAACAAATACTTTCGAGCTTCAAGTTCTGCCAGGTCGAAAGAAGTAAGAGAATAAGTGCCTGGTAAATCCACTATCTCGAAAATTTCTCCAAAAAGATTAACTTTGCTGGAAGTATATTCTACTGTCTTACCGGGGAAATTAGAGGTTACTGCTTTATATCCGGCAACATGATTAAAAATAGTACTCTTGCCTGAATTGGGTTGTCCCATAAGAGCAATTTTCATTATTCTGCCTCCATCACGACTTTTCTAGCTACTCCTCTGCCCAAGGCAACCTGATTCCCATGGACACTTATTAAAATGGGTCCTCGCATAATAGCGCTCTTTTTTACAGTTATTATGTCTCCGGGATGGATACCTAAACAACCTAAGCGTTGTCTTATTCCCCATCCTCCAGAAATGCTAACAACTTTTGCTTTTTTATTTTCGCCTATTGAATCCAAAGTAATTATCATATCTTTTTATTCTCTCTCCTTCAATATTTTTTGTTTATAATTGTTTATTTTTATTACTGCTTCTTTCCAATAAACCTCTTTTTTTCAAATATTCTTGAAAGTTTTCTTTCCACTTGGAGCTTTCTGGTAATAAATTAATAAATTCTACAAATTCAATCAGGCAAGTTATAGTTTCGGGTGAAACATCGTGTTCTAACTTGCAAGCATCAGTCTGAGCATTTTGTTCATCAACTCCGATAATGTTTAAAAACTCCGTTAGCAAAGTATGTCGCTTTTTGATCTCCTGGGCTAATTTTTTGCCCTTCCCGGTGAATATAATTCCACCATATTTTTCATAAACTATATATTCATTTTCTGATAATTTTTTAATCATCTCGGATACACTGGGACGGCTTACCTCTAATTTATCGGCAATATCTTTTGCTTTAACGTATCCTTTTTTATCCTGTAAATTCCATATCGTTTCCAGATAATCTTCCATGTTTCGAGTAGTCATTTAGTTTTTACTCCCCTTCTTTACCATTCTTAATCTTATTTAAAATTATTTTCTATTTATAAGTCTCCCTATCATTATTAGGCATGCCTAACTTTATTAAATAATAGCATGAACTTATTAAAATTGCAAGAGGTGGGATACAAATCCGTATCTCGTATCTCGTGAATCGTATCTCGCAAAGAGAATAAAAACCAAGAATTAGAATAAATTCGTATCGAGTCAAGAAAGAGAAAGCAAGAGAAATAAATACAAAAAAAGTAGTATTTTTCTTTTTATATAACTACTCCACTAAAATTTACACTAATGATACAAAGAAAAAGCAGGAGGCCAAAGCCTCCTGCTTTTAATCATCTACGCTAACCAAATTAGAATCAATTACATTAAAAAATTCTTATTATCCGCCGGCAATTGAATGGATTACCTGGACATCATCATTGTCCATAATCAAAGTATTTTGGTATTTTTCCTTGGGAATATATTTACCGTTAACTTTTACCATTATTAAAGGAAAGGAATATTTACATTTTTTCAGCAGAAGATCAACAGTTAAATTCTTTTCCCATTCTCTATCTCTTCCATTTACTTTAATCATGACCGATATTTTTTCACCAACTCTACTATTTCTGGAAAATCTATCTTTAATTTTATAATATTTTCTAAAGTAGGTACACCGTTAGAATCCCATCCTCTCCTCTTATAAACAGCGTCACAGAGTTTCTGATATTGTTCTTCCCGGTAATCTCTCAGAGTTTTTATTTTCTCCTCAGTTGTTTTGTCTTTGATATCAAATTTAATTATTTCTTTTAGTTGTTGGTCGTAAAATTCTTTACGCGATTCGTATTCTTCGGCTGTTACCGGTCCTACAGCTCGATAGGGAATTATGTCATGTTCACGTGTCCCAAAACCCATCTTCAAATTAAATATTCTCTGGAGATTATGAACTCTTTCAGACTGTAAAATTAATTCTTCAGGCGTAAGGTGTTTACCGGTAACTCCCTCGAAAAGCCAGCAGTAATTTTCCAAATGTTCGGGAACTTTTGCCGCTTCTATACCCTGATATTTCTGTTTATTGTCTTCCGGTTCAATATCATTCCAGGGCAATTTGC
>JBAUBA010000381.1:0-2099 GCA_049676265.1 Atribacterota bacterium | reverse complement strand
GGATAAATCTTATTCAGCATTCTCGGGAAAGGAATGGTTTCGCGAATATGGCTTAAACCACATATCCAGGCGACAGTTCTTTCTATTCCTAAACCAAATCCAGAATGAGGGACTGACCCATATTTTCTTAAATCTAAATACCACTCATACTTTTCTCTGGGTAATTTATGCTCTTTAAGCCTTTTTTCTAATAATTCATAATCATCAATTCTTTGTCCGCCCCCGATAATTTCTCCATACCCTTCCGGGGCTAAAAGATCAGCGCCTAAAACGACATCTTCTCTTTTTGGGTCAGGCTTCATATAAAAAGCCTTGCATTTTACAGGATACCTATGAACAAATACGGGTCTATCATATCTTTTTGATAAAATTGTTTCATCTTCCCCACCGAAATCATCTCCCCATTCAACTTTTACATTATTACTCTTTAAAATATCTATCGCTTCATCATATGAAATCCTGGGAAAAGGTGTTTTTATAAGTTCTAATTTGGATATATCTCTTTCTAACAATTTCAATTCATTTTCTTTCTTTTCCAACACTTGTTTTACAATGTAAGCTATCATATTCTCCTGTATTTCGTTGTTTTCCTCAAAATCCACATAGGCAGCTTCCGGTTCAACCATCCAAAATTCCATTAGGTGTCTTCTGGTTTTAGACTTTTCAGCTCGGAAAGTTGGCCCAAAAGAGTATACTTTTCCAAAAGCCGCAGCATTTGCCTCATTGTAAAGCTGTCCACTTTGTGTAAGATATGCCTTATCGTCAAAATATTCAGTCTCAAATAAAGTAGTAGTCCCTTCACAAGCGGCAGGAGTAAGTATCGGTGTATCCATCAAGATAAAACCGTTCATATCTAAAAAATCCCGAATAGATTTAATTATCTCTGCTCTTATTTTTAGAATAGCATTTTGCCGAGGTGACCTTAACCATAGATGGCGATAATCCATCAGGTATCCTACTCCATGTTCTTTTAAAGAGATTGGATAATTTTCTTCGGCCATACTAACAACCTCAATATTTTTTACTAAAACTTCATATCCCAAAGGAACTCTCTTTTCTTCTTTAACTACCCCTGATATTTTAATTGATGATTCGTAATTAATATTGTCGGCACTATCAAAAATATTTTCATCCATTTCATTTTTGATGAGAGTTGCCTGGGCAAAACCTGTTCCATCCCTAACAATTAAGAATTTTATTTTCCCGCTTGAGCGTCTATTATATAGCCATCCTCTAATTTCTACTTCTTTTCCTTCATAATTCTGAATATCGCTTATTCTTATAATTTCCATCTACTTTCCTCCTTATCAAGGGGTCAGGTCTCAACATTTGACATAACTTGCTCCGAAATAATGTAGTTAAAAAGTTATGTCAAATATTGAGACCTGACCCCTATAATTCATTTTAATTCATTGATTAAGTTATCTATCCTAACTTCTTTTTGTTCTTTGGTTTTCATATTGCGTAGGATCACCATATTTTTAGATAATTCTTCTTCACCAACTATTACGGTATATCTTACTCCTATTTTATTGGCTATCCTCATTTGTGATTTTAGGCTTCCTTCGGAATAATCCATATCAGCAGAAAAGCCGGCATTTCTTATTTTTTGCAACAATCTGAAAGCTGTATCATTATTTTTTTTATCAATCTTAGCTACAAATATATCTAATCTCTTTTCTGCAGGCCATTCGATCTTTTGTTGATCTATAGTAATAATCATTCTCTCTATCCCTGCGGCAAATCCTACTGCTGGAGTAGGCTTTCCACCCAACTCTTCAACTAAATCATCATATCTACCACCACCGCCAATGGCATTCTGCGCACCTAATCCTCCCGAAATAATTTCAAAAGCGGTTTTGGTATAATAATCTAATCCCCTAACTAACCGAGGGTTCTCACGAAATATTATTTTTTGATCATCAAGACATGATTTAACTTGTGCAAAATGTGATTTGCATTCCTGACAAAGGTTTTCAGTAATTACCGGAGCTGATTCTATAATTTTTTTACAGCTATCTTTTTTACAATCTAAAACTCTTAAAGGATTTTTAGTATACCTCTCCTTACATTCAGAACATAAAAAATCTTTCTTATTT
>JBAUBA010000380.1:0-2245 GCA_049676265.1 Atribacterota bacterium | reverse complement strand
TACCGGTAACTCCCTCGAAAAGCCAGCAGTAATTTTCCAAATGTTCGGGAACTTTTGCCGCTTCTATACCCTGATATTTCTGTTTATTGTCTTCCGGTTCAATATCATTCCAGGGCAATTTGCAAAGACCGACGATAGAAAACCAGGTTCGGAATAAAGGAAAATAATGGAGCGCTTCAGCTTTATCTTCAAAAGTAGGAATCTGATTATTTACTTGATCCATAAAGATAAGCCAGGATTCATCATGTTGAGGCCCTTTATTGGCTATTCCATATCCTCCCTGCTGGGCTAGAGATTCTTTAGTTACATATTCGGAAAATTCCATCCCTTTGCATTCCATGCCGATATCCTGTAAAAATTCTGCATCTACCCCATATTTTTCTACTAATACTTTCTTTATCTGTCGAATCCCTAACCCGGCAATTTTACCAAATCCTTTTCCTTCTGCCATCTGGTGAATTAATTCCAATGCTGACTTGGTATTTCCAAAATTAAGCTCTAACCCCTCGGTAATTTCTTTATTTATAATATTATTTTCGTAACACTCCATAAGAAAAGCCATGGTGGTACTGACTCCGATAGTATCTATTCCGTAATTATCACAATAAAAATTGGCTTCTAGAATAAAATCAGGATCGAAACATCCGCAATTTCCGCCAAATCCGGCAGTCGTTTCATACTCCGGTCCATCTACCAGGACTTTTTCTCCTTTTAAAGGTCCGGTTGCTAATTCAAACTCATCCACTGCATGTGAACAACGCATAGCGCAGCCCATCCAACAGGAATCGCCTACTTGATTCTGAGTCATACGCTGATGCCATATCTTATTTTCAATTTTAAAAGCATCAGGATGTGAACCAAATTTAAAATTATGGACGGGTAAGCAATTATAATTCTGCATATGATCCAATAAGTTAACCGTCCCTGTTTCTCGCATTCCGTTTTGGATATGGTCTAATTTCAATATTTCTTTGGTTAATCTTTGTCCGGCTTTTTTGAGAAGCTCGGGATAGGCTGCATTATTAGAGCCTGCGTTTACCCCGGAATATTTCGTAACGATTGCTAAAATTTTCTTATCCCGGAATACACTTCCCGTTCCTCCACGTCCCGCTTGTTTAATCCGAACTTTCTTGCGGCGCACATCATACCAGGTAACATTTAAAATCCCTAAATTGGTATTTTCTGCACCCCTTCCGGAAGAAACAATACTAAGATTTCTTTTATCTTTTTCATCATCAGCATATTTTTCGGTAAGTTTTTCGATAAGTAAATAAGTATCTGAATTTATTCCCGGAACCTCTTCAATAGTAACTTTTCCCTCATTCCCATCAATAAAAATAATCACGTCTTCTTTGGCTTTGCCTTGAATTTCCAAAAGGTCCCAACCGGAAAATTTTAAAAAAGGAGCAAGATAGCCTCCTACATTATTGTCGTTAACTGTTCCGGTCTCCGGTGAAAGGCTTACTACGTGAGTCTTGCCGGTACCGGAATATTGAGTAACCCCACAAATAGGTCCGGTGCAGAAGATTATTTCATTTTCAGGGTCGTTCCATTTTGTATTTGAGGAAACGGCATCCCATAAATACCATATACCGTAACCACGTCCTCCGGTAAAAGTTTCTTTCACCCGAAGGTCAATGGGTTTTTCTTCAATCTTATTTTCTGAAAGGTTAATGTATAAACGTCTGTCAGTATAACCTTTTTCAACTTTTCCCGGCTTAAATTCAAAAGATGTTAATAATTTTTGATTATCTTTATTTTCTTTCGACATTAATTCCTTCTCCCTCCATGAACTTTTATCAAAATTACAAGTTTTATATTATATTTCAAAAAATTATTTTCATTAAATTTTAGCATGTAACACTAAATGAAGCCACCTTGTCTTTTTAAAAACTAAAGCAAGATGGCTTCATTTTCTATTTTACTGATACAAAACTAAATATCCTTTAAACTTCTTCTGCTTTCTTCACCTTAAGTTCAGGCAGAGGGAAGGAAATTCCAGCTGATTTTGCGGATATTGATGAAAATAGGTAAAGTAAAACTACCACTAATATTGCCCCTAAAGGCAATACTAAACCTAGGGACATACCATTTCCTGCCAGGAGATATCCTAATACAGCAACTCCAGCAGCAGTGAGGGCATAAGGTATTTGAGTCTTAACGTGGTCGATATGGTCAGAACCGGAGAACATTGAAGACATAATAGTAGTATCAGAAAGCGGTGAACAATGGTCTCCCATAACTG
>JBAUBA010000379.1:0-1595 GCA_049676265.1 Atribacterota bacterium | reverse complement strand
AACCGGTCCATTAAAGCTCTCAATCTCTTCTTTCTGTTTCCACCAGGAGTTGCCATAGTTACCTACAAAATGAGAATACTTTTTAAAGGCTGGATAATAGTTGGCAGGAAGCATCTCACCATGAGTGTATACATCTACTCCGCTCCCCTCAGTCTGTTTCAAAAGTTCTTCCATATCCTTTAAGTCATGGCCACTGATTAGAATTGCGGGATTATTTCTGACTCCGATATTTACTTTAGTTATCTCCGGATTCCCATAACTGGAAGTATTGGCTTTGTCCAGTAAGGCCATAGCCTCTACTCCAAATTTACCACACTCTAAGACCAAGCTGACTAAATCATCCACAGAAAGGCTATCATTGGTGGTGGCGCTTAGGGCTTTTTCGATGAATTCAATTATCTTTTCATTTTCATAACCCAGATTCTGAGCATGAACAGTATAGGCCGCTATCCCCTTTACCCCATAAGTGATAAGCTCTCTTAGAGATCTGACATCTTCATTTTCAGTACTTAGAACTCCTACTTCTCTGGCTTTCTCTTCAAATTCTTCTTCGGTATCAGCTTGCCAGATTGCTTCCTTAGGAACTTTACCTCCGACAGTTTCACCGGCTTTTTCCAACATTTCCTTCGCTTCATCTTTTAATTTTAGCCCTTCCCTAATCCAGGCCACAAAATCGCTTCGGTCAAAATTTGCATTGGTAATAGTAGAAAACAGACTGTCTAGGAGAAATTTATCTGCTTCCTCGGAAGTTACTCCCAGTTTCCTGAGCTTTGAACTGTAAAATGAAATGCCTTTTAGTAGATAGATTAATAAATCTTGCAATCGGCCTACATCATCTGTCTTCCCACAAAGACCCAGAACAGTACACCCGCTCCCTTTTGCTGTCTCCTGACATTGGTAGCAAAACATTTTATCGGTCATATTAAGAGCCTCCTTTAATTTTTACTTTTTTTCTTTTTTATTATACTTTACTGTTTAATCTCACCATTTATTCCTATAACAACCTCTTTATAGGGGACAATAGTCTCTGATTTTAACATAGCAGTCTTTACTGCACTAAATAGACCGCCACAGCAGGGGACCTCCATCCGAACCACTGTAATACTCTTGATGTTGTTTCTCTGAAAGATTTCGGTAAGCTTTTCGGTATAATATTCATTATCATCTAATTTGGGACAACCGATAATAGTAATACGGTCTTTTATAAATTCCTGATGGGCGTTTCCGTAAGCATAAGCAACACAATCAGCCATTATTAAAATGTTGGAATTGTTTAGATAGTCTACTCCGGGATTTATTAATTTAAGCTGAACCGGCCAATTTTGAAGTTCGGAGGGCTGCTGTCTGGTGCCGCATGAGCAATTATTTGTTTTTTCAGTATCTTGCGGTGGTTTTGAAACAGCTTTCTCCCGTGCAATGTTTCGGGGTATCGCACCTGCACAGGCACAGACCGGTATTTCCTGTTCTTGCTTCTCTTCGCTCTTTTGCTTCTCGTCTACTGCCTTTTGATCGTAGGGGTCAGCCTCCCTTTCAATAATTTCGATTGCTCCAGCCGGACAAGTGGGCAAACAATCTCCTAAGCCATCACAGTACTG
>JBAUBA010000378.1:0-1616 GCA_049676265.1 Atribacterota bacterium | reverse complement strand
AAAAACAGATATTTGAGACAGCTCAACAAGTGAAAGCTGCCGGAGCAAAGATATTAAGGGGAGGAGCTTTCAAACCCCGGACTTCTCCTTACAGTTTTCAGGGATTAGAGGAAGATGGTTTAAAATTATTGGCTCAGGCTGGGGAGGAGACAGGTTTAGCAGTTGTAACTGAAGTGATGTCGGTTAACCAGATAGAGCTGGTAGGTAAATATACCGATATATTTCAAGTAGGCGCTCGTAATATGCAGAATTTTGTATTGTTAAAAGAATTGGGGAAAACTAAAAAACCAATATTATTAAAAAGGGGAATGTCAGCTACCCTTGAGGAACTATTATTATCAGCAGAATATATTTTATCTCAAGGAAATTACCAAGTAATATTATGTGAAAGAGGAATTCGTACTTTTGAAAACTATACCCGCAATACTTTGGATTTAAGCGCAGTCCCGGCATTAAAGCGGTTGAGTCACTTGCCGGTAATTGTAGATCCCAGCCATGCTACCGGTAAATGGAGGCTGGTAAGTCCGATGTCTAAGGCTGCCATAGCTGTTGGAGCGGACGGCCTACTTATCGAAGTTCACCCTGATCCCAAAAATTCACTTAGTGATGGAGCTCAGACTTTAAAAATCGACACCTTTACTCAATTAATAAAAGAATTAAGCCCTATAGTTTGGGCGGTAGGTCGAGAATTGGGCACATCTGCTGAAGATGATTTAGAGAGGATGAAAAATTAAGTGAAACTTGTTTTAGAGAAAGCCAGTAAATTAACAGGAAATATATTTGTCCCGGGAGATAAATCAATATCTCACCGCTCTCTGATTTTAGGGTCTATAGCCCGGGGAGAGACCCGAATATCTAATTTTTTAAATTCTTTGGATTGTCTTAAAACATTAGAGTGTATGCAGGCTTTGGGAGCAGAAGTAGAGTTATGTAAAGATAATTCTGTTAAAATAAAAGGTAAAGGATTATACGGGTTACAAGAACCGAAAGATATACTTGATGTGGGAAACTCAGGGACGACCATCCGTCTCTTAGCCGGTCTGCTTAGCGGACAGGATTTTTATTCTGTTTTACGTGGGGATGCTTCAATCAGAAAGAGACCTATGAAAAGGGTTGTCGAGCCCCTTAGATTAATGGGGGCAGATATATGGGGGAGAAAAGATGGCCAGTTCGCTCCTTTAAGTGTTAGGGGAAATAAGCTCGATCCTCTTCACTATACTTTGCCGGTAGCCAGTGCTCAGGTAAAAACCGCCCTCTTATTGGCTGGTCTTTATACTAAAGGGGAAACAGTAATTAAAGAACCACTGCCTGCCAGAGACCATACCGAGAGAATGTTAGAGATTATGCAGGCAGATATAAAAATATCTCCTTCCGAAATTAAATTGACGGGTGGAAAAGAATTAAGGGGTACGGATATTTTTATACCCGGTGATATTTCTTCTGCTGCTTATTTCATAGCAGCTGCCAGCATATTAAAAGGTTCACAAATTACAATTAAACAGGTAGGGGTTAATCCTACCAGAACCGGGATAATCGAAATGCTAAATAAAATGGGAGCAAAGATTGATATCTTAAATTATAAGATAAAATCGAATGAACCCCAGGCTGATTTAATG
>JBAUBA010000377.1:0-3665 GCA_049676265.1 Atribacterota bacterium | reverse complement strand
CAGCACTATACCGCCTACGAGCGCAATACCTCCCACGATTGGTGGTAATGGAAATGTTTTTGTCTTTTCAGCAGTTACCTGAAGTGGACCAAGATCGATTACTTTCTCACTGGACGTATATTGTATGCCTTGATAGGCTAAGGCCACGATCCCCACAATAATGAGGATAATGGCTATGACTGTGTTTATTTTCATTTATTTAATCCTTTCTTGTATTAGATAGATGATTTCTCTTATTGACTAATCTGCTCGATCGACTGCACTAGCTTTAAAGCAACTTCGTTGTTCACTTTTTTATTATTCAAAATGGTTTTACAGGTAATGCTTTCTTCGTAAAATCTCTTGTTGGCTTTTGTATCGGCATGAATCATGGAACCTTTAAGGGCAAAACCGGCATAGAGACCCTTGCTGTAAGAGTAAGTATAGATGGAATCATTGAAATCAATGTCAGTTTGTAAGGAATCACCCAAGGGTCCCGGGGCAATGCTGATATCGGCGCCGATCTCAAAATCAGTACTCTTAAAGGCAGTCAGAGCTTTATCATCCATAAGCAATAATACCAGGGACACTTCCTGAATACCAATCTGTAGACCGACCGAAGCGGTTTTAAGCTCTATAAATGCCGGGCCATACCACTCCTGGGTGATCATATCCTTTCGAAGAACTATTCCATCACCAAACATGGCACCCCAACCCAATCCTATGTTGACTAATCTGGGGTAGATGACGATTCCTTTTGCCCTGCTTAAGAGTTGGCTAAATGCCCCAGCCTGATCTTTACGGGAAGCCATTTCCGCCAATACAGCCATACATTTTTCTATTTTAACTTCCTCATTAGTTAATTGTGCCTGGACAAAGCTGGTGATAAATAGGGTAAAAACCATCACTAAAATTAGCATGAATATACTCTTTTTCATTTTTAAAATCTCCTTTTCATTTTATATTTTGTATCTTTTTAGAAAACTTGGGATAAATACTTTGAGCAGATAGATACATTCTCTGCTCTTGATATTTCAGGGCTCTATGGTATAGAGCCCTTTTTAAATTTTCTTACCTTATGTGTATTTTTCATTAGAATAATTCTAATACTCCATGGTAATCTTATCCATCTTGACATCGAGAGTAGTCGTTTCACCGGCATATATCCATGTCTCTTCTACCCAGGTTCTATATCCATCATTAACTAGGGTAATCTCATATATTCCTTCTTCCATTTCCTCTAAGGTTACGTGTTGAGAAGATACGGTTGCCGCCTGATAAGTTCCGTTTACAAATATTTTTGCTTTACTTACATTACAGTAAACCTCAATGGAACCAGTGCTTATTTCGGAATCCAAGTAAGCATCGACCATCTGGGTTTGGTGTGCAGTAACCACAATAGTACTCACCCAATCGAGATACCCCTCTTTAGTAATCAACAATTCATGGTAACCTTGTTTAATATCCTTTAATTCTACATCCTTCTTGGCAGAAGTTCTCTCCTTCTGGCGTTCTCCGTCTAAATAGATATTGGCTCTATCCTGATTACAATAAACGGAGATTGAGCCCATACCATATTCCGGAATAGGAACTAAGTTAGCAGAAACGGTAGTAGTGCGAGAAGGAGAAACGGAGACATTTTCAATCTGATCCCGATAACCGTCCATAACAAAGCGGATACGATGCTGTCCCGGACTAATCCGGTCTAAATTAATGGGGGTTGTCCCCTGATAAGTATTATCCAGGTATACTTTAACTTTGTTAGGTTTGGAATGAGCAATGATTCTGCCATAATTAGTGGGAGGGGGCGGAATGGGTTTTATCGTATAGCTTAATAGGTTACTCGAAGTCCAGGCAGTAGAAGGTATAGTTGCAATTATACCTTTAATCATTTGGATATACTTGTTATAATCCGAACTTACTTCGGGCATAAATTGTTTAGAAATTAATTCTTCTTCCCTTGGGCTAAAGGTTATTGATCTGGTAGTGGCGAACCCCTGAACATATTCAATGCCCGGTCTGGTGTTAGCATCAATGATTCCTTCGATGGATCTAGTTTCTCCCGCTCTCACGAAATCATGGGGCGAATACTGGTTAGGAAAAATAATTTTTACTCTGCCTTCACTATCATAACTATATATCCGCACAAATGAATCCTGAGAAGCTTGGAACATAATTACAATTCTCTCCCCGGCCTGATAGGTTGCTCTCCCTTCTTGATCCAACCATAATTTAAGAGAAGAAGGTGGGCGGGGGTTAATAATCTGAATGCTTTTCATCTTCGCTGCTTCCTGTGGACTAGGGCTCTGGGAGTAGCCGACTCCGATGACACTAATACAAAGTAACAAGGTTAAGATGACGAAAACACAGGTTAGTATTTTTCTTCTAATTGGAAATAATATTCTTGTTGACATTTTTTAAATCCTCCTTTTTTATTTTGTCGACAGTGCTATAGTCATTAGTTAAACTGTCAAGACAGGCATCTCGCCTGCTCGATACATAATAGATATCACGAAATTGCAGGTTACGGACAGTTCTCGTTTTGAGGAGCTGTCTCTAACCTTTCTATTTTTCTAGAGCTTCTTTTTTGAAATAGAAGCACCTCCTTGCTGGCTTACTGATTGCAAAATATTGCGGGTAATCTTATGTTTCCTTTATTAATTTATAAGATTAATCCTATAAAGAAATACATAAGCAATTTGAATGATTTATCTTTGGTAATATCTTTGGTCAATAAGATAGGTTCTTTTTAGGGGTAATTAAGAAGTACTTTTGTTAACAGGTTGTGCAGAAAATCACGGCTTTACCTGTTGTTTTCTGCAATGCAGATTCGTTTTAGACTCTTTTATGAAATTTTAATGTTTCTGTTTTTAAATTCTTACCACTATTAATACCTAATTTAAGTATTATAAACTAATTTATTATAGCACATTAGGCTTCAAATGTAAATTATTTGTTTGAATCCAATACATTTGCACTACTGAAGAATCTTTGCGCTAAAAGAAAAAGATGTTGTAGGTGTATAGAAACAAAAAGGGAAATAGGCCAAATTATAAAAATATCCTCTCTCCCTTTTGCCTGCATTTACGCTAAACATCTTATTTAATTTAATTTAGCGAAATTAGCTAATTTTCATTAATTTCTCTTTTAAAATAATCTTCTAAACTATTTACTTCAAATAGGAGTTAGATTATTCTTTGGTTTTATTTATATTTTTTAAGAGAAACATAAACTGGCAAGGTTTCGCCACCCAATACTTTGACTGTTTGAGTCCAGGTTCGGTACTCTTTACTTCCGGGTTTCATCACCGTCAATTCATGATACCCCTCTTCAATGTTACTGATAATAAAGGTGCCTTTCGGTGCGGTTGTTTTACCGATTTCTATCCCATCAACAAAGACAGAGGCATTAGGCATGTCACAGGTCAAGGAGATTTCCCCGTACACTTCTTCCCCTGGAACAAGATGGGCTTCCACCTGGGTTGTGTTATTACTGGATACGGTAATGGTTTTACTCCATATTTCATAACCGGGCACGACAAATTCAAGCAGGTGTTGGCCGGTTTGGATATCTTCAATCCGCTTGGGAGATATTCCCTGATACCCATGATCCAGGTAAACTTCAGCTCCTCGAGGGAAAGAAATGGCCATGACTCTACCCACTCTCTCAGAAACATAGTGTGGGCG
>JBAUBA010000376.1:0-3162 GCA_049676265.1 Atribacterota bacterium | reverse complement strand
CCACCAGGGAACCAATTCCTAACTTTCTTAAAAATATCTTCAGATATATTATCTCTAATAAATTCCTTAGTTCCCGGGGATAAATTCCATACCTGTCCCTCAACTCTTCTTTTGCCCTCTTCAAATCTTCTAAATCTTTAATTTCAGCCAATTTTTTATAAATTAAGACCCTCTGTTTTAAATCAGAAATGTAGCCTCCGGAAATATAGGCATCTATCTTTACATCAATAACCGGGGTAATCTCTTTCCCCTTTTCTTTTCCCTCTTTCTCTTCCCGTAATTCCTTAATCGCTTCTTCTAATAAACGGCAATAAAGATTAAATCCCACCTCACCTACAGACCCGTGCTGTTCTTTTCCTAATAAATTCCCCGCTCCCCGAATCTCCAAATCTCGCATAGCTAATTTAAAACCGGAGCCTAACTCACTGAACTCTTTAATGGCCTGCAATCTCTTTTTTGCAGTATCAGAAATAGAACGATAGGAAGGATAAAGAAAATAAGCATAGGCACGCCGGTCACTCCTCCCCACTCTCCCTCTTAGTTGGTAAAGTTGGGATAAGCCGAATTTATGCGCATCATCGATAATAATAGTATTCACATTGGGAATATCCAACCCAATTTCTATAATGGTAGTGCAGACTAGAATATCATATTTCTTTTCTAAAAAATCAATCATTATATCTTCCAACTGTTCTTCTGCCATCTGTCCATGAGCAATCCCGATCCTGGCTTGAGGAAAGAGCCGACTCAAATCCCCTGCTATTTTCTGAATACTCCTTACCCGATTATGAACAAAGAATATTTGCCCCTCCCGGTCCAATTCTCTTCTTATAGCCTCTGTTATCACTTTATCATCTTTCCTACAGATATAAGTAGCGATAGGAAACCTGTCTTCCGGGGGAGTGTTTATCACACTTAAATCCCTGACTCCGATAAGCGACATATGCAGGGTGCGGGGGATAGGAGTGGCAGTCAAGGCAAGGGAATCAATACTTTCTTTTAATTTTTTTATTCTTTCTTTATGAAGAACTCCGAAACGCTGCTCTTCATCCACGATTAACAGGCCTAAATCCTTAAATCGGATATCATTTTGGATTAACCGATGGGTGCCTATAATAATATCTACCTTCCCTTCTTCCAGGTCTTCAATAACTTTTTTCTGTTCCTGTCTGGTTCTAAAACGGGAAAGCATATCTATGTTTATGGGAAAAGGGTTCATTCTTTCCCGAAAAGTATCATAATGTTGTTGAACCAGGATGGTGGTAGGTGCTAAAATTGCCACCTGTTTTCCATCTAATACCGCTTTAAAGGCAGCTCTTATGGCTATCTCGGTTTTACCATAACCTACATCTCCGCAAACTAATCTCTCCATAGGTTTGACTATTTCCATATCAGCTTTAACCTCGGATAGAGCTTGCAATTGATCATAAGTCTCTTCATAGGGGAAAGACATCTCCAGCTCTTGCTGCCAATTATTATCTTTGGAAAAGGCAAAACCTCTGATTTCTTTGCGGGCAACATATAAATTATAAAGCTCCCGGGCTAATTTTTGAATTGACTTTTTTGCTTTCCCTTTAGCCTTTCCCCAAGAGACTCCTCCTAAACGGTAAATCTTGGGAGTTTTATCTTTGATGCCTATATATTTATGAACTAAATCAAACTGGTCTACCGGGACATACAATTTATCCCCCTGGGCATATTCGATTAAAAGATAATCCTGTTTTACTCCTTTGACGGTTAAATTTATAATCCCTCTATATATGCCTATACCATGTTCAATGTGTACTACATAATCTCCTGAAGAGATATCCATTATAGTAGAAAAAGGTTCGCTCTTACGCCTGGTTAATCTATATCTTTTATTCCTTTCCTTGCCAAATATTTCCTGGTCGGTTACAAAAACTGTCTTAAGATTGGGAAGTCTGAATCCATAATTTAAGTAACCATAAGAAATAAAGATGGTTGATTTTAAATGAGTATATTCTTCTATCCTTCCTGTAGTAAATCTTTTTACCCCTCTTTCCTCTAATATCTCCCCTAAGCGCTGGGCTCGTCCTTCATTTCTGACTAGAATAATAATACGCTGTTTTTCTTTCTGCCATTTTTCTAAATCTTTAGCAAACAGGTCTAAATTCCCAAAATAAGAACTGATCTCCTGTCCTTCTAAAATAAATTCTCTGATATATTCTTTTTTCTCTTCCTGATTGCCGGAAATATCTTCTTTGTTTTCCTCCGGAAGATAGGTAAAATTAATTATTTTTTTAGATTTTAGTTTATTACATATCTCGGAGTTAGTGATGAAATAAGAAGAGGGTGAAAAGATTAATTCCCTTTTATCTTGCTCTATTTTTTGGTAAATGCTTTCGACTTCTTCCTGAAACTCTTCCGTTTTTTCTTTAATTAATTCCGGCTCGTTTTGTAGTACTATCAGGTCCTCGGGAAGATAATCAAATATAGTGCTGTAATTATAATTAGACGAACCATCGGTAATTAACTCCCGGGAAGGAAGAAGGGTATAATCTGCCAATTTAAGTATCGACCTTTGGGTGTTCAAGTTAAAATACCTGATCGAATCTATCTGGTCTCCAAATAATTCTAATCGAAGAGGATTTTCACTGGTTACCGGGAAAAAATCGATAATTCCTCCCCGGCTGCTAAATTCACCTTTTTCTTCGACTATCTCTACCGACTGATAATTTTGGCCTAAGAGAATTTCCAAAAAATCTTCCTTTTTTAAGACGTCTCCTATTTTAAATTTCCAACTCGTCTTTTTAAATTTTTGTGGAGAGGCTAATTTGGGCAGGAGGGCTTTAATATCAGCAATTAAAATAATCCTCTTTATGTTCTGATCAATCGCGGAAAGATGTTTCAAAATATTTATCCTTTGCTGAATTATCTGGGGATCGGAACTGATGTCTTCGTAAGGAAGGACATCAAAAGAAGGGAAAAGAAAAATATTCTCTTCCTCACTTTGAGGTTTATTTAAAAAAGTACTTAAATCCTGGTATATCTTTAAGGCATTTTCCTGAGAATCGGCAATAATAAGGTAAGATTTTTTTATTTCCTTTTTTGAGGCTAAGGCAGCAATAAAGAAAGAACGGGCACTATCCTTCTGGCCGGAAAGTAAAATTTTGTTAATCAACTTTCCTTTTATTATTTTTA
>JBAUBA010000375.1:0-6095 GCA_049676265.1 Atribacterota bacterium | reverse complement strand
CTCTATCTCTTTGGGTGATTTTCTCATTTTAACTCCTCCTTCCGTCTAAAATCTGTGTAATCATTTATAGATACTTCTTAACTATACTCGAACCATTACCAGAACGAGGGCACTTAAGATAATAATTGTTAAGGGTAAGATTAGCATTTTATATATTTTTCCCATATCTGCTTTAAAATAATTTTTGGTTACCACTAAACACAAATGCATAGGAGAAATCATTACTCCCGCAAAACTACCGGTAAAGGCTAACATAGCATAATATAGATTTGCTTCTCCTTGGACAATTATTGGGAGCAGAACCGGTAATCCTATCCCCAGCGCTGCGGGGCCTAACCCAGTCATCATACCGATAAAAAAGGGAATGCTAAATAAAACAATAAAAGGATGTATCCCTAATTTAGCAAATGCTTCCGGGATTATCTCTATCCCTCCCGAAACCTGGAGTATCCTTTTAAAAATCATAATACTGGCAATTAAAATCACCACACTTAAATCTATATCATTTCTAATAATTTCCTTCAACATTTTTAGACTTAATTTTTTTATATTTAAGAAAATTAAAGACAAGATCACTATTACCAAAGAAAACAATAAATCTGTTTTTGTCCCCAGAACCAAAATTACAATAAGCAGAATAGGCCAGACTCCAAAAAACAATTTTTTAAAATTAATTAAAATATCTTTTTTGTTAATAAGAGTAGTATCTTTTCTTAAATTTTTATATTCCCAAACAAAACCTACTATTACTGCTGTAATGGTCAAGGGAAATTGAACTAAAATAACTTCTTGAATTTCTACTTTCAATAAACCGGCAAATAATATCATGCCCGAAAATAGAGGCCAGACAAATTCCCAAATATGACGAAACCAATAATTTACAAAGGTCTCCTCTTCGGGGGTGAGTCCTGCCCGGCCTCCTACCTCTTTAACCATGGGAGCAGAAAACATCGCCCCCGCAGGCATAGGAATCAAGCCTAATAAAGCCGGGATAAAAGCCAATGTAAGCCTATACTCTTTAACCAGTCCCTGAAGAGAATCGACTAAATCTCTTAGGCTTTCTACTTTTCTTAAAACACCGCTCAGGATATAAACCAGTACAATTATTCCGATTAACTTTAAAGTGGCCGGGTCAATCAAGGCTAAAACAAAATTGTGTCCTATCTGAATCGGGCTTAAATTAAAGAACACTCCTGCTAATAGGGAAGCCAGCAGTATAACGTATTCTAATTTCCATTTCTTTTTTATCAAGAAAATAATCACTGCGATTACTGCTAATAATTTTATAATTTCTGTCACTTTAATTTCACCAATTTATTCTTTCTGCGATTTATTTTTTTGTTTCTTCCTGTATTTCTTTCTGTATTTCTTTCATTATTTTCTTTTTTTCCTCTTTAAATTTAATCCCCTGAACATTAACATTAACCTTAATAACTTCTAAGCCGGTCATGGAACAGACAGCGTCTTTTACTCTACGTTGTAACTCTTCAGCTACTTTAAAAATTCCTACTTCGTAGTCAGTAATAATGGGAATAGTAATTGCCGCTTCTCCTGTTTTCATCCATACTTCCACGCCTTTAGCCAGATCCTTCCTGGGCAATATATTAGTTGAATTACTTCTATACCCACTGGTGATACCGACCACACCTTTAGTTTTTATAGTTTCCAAGGCAGCAATTACAGCTACTACTTCTTTGGAAACTGTTACATTTCCCAATTCTTGTTCTTGAGAATTGTCTCTAATAACCTGTTTATCTGACATTCTTGTTCACCACCCTTTTTTAAAACTGATTTAAACTATTTTTTGTCTTCGTAAAATATTTTATCTATATATATTTTAATTTCTTTTGTTTCTATCCCACTTGTTTCCAAGAAATATTCTTTTACTTTTCGTTGAATTTTCTCCGAAAGTTCAGGGATATTTACATCTTGCTTTACGGAAAGATGAAGATCTATATTTATCCCCCCGGACTTTAAAATATTAACCTCTGGCCTGGTTTCTGTAATCTCTCCCATCCCTTTAACCACTTTTAGGGCTAAGCGTTTTATAGACCCGATGGAAATTTTAATTTCCCCAAAGGAAGTCTTTTGAACTACGGATAAATTTCCCTTATTAATTTGGGCTTTTTGCCAGATTAAATAAATAGCCAAAAAAAATAATAAAGCCCCTACTAAACCCAAGATGATCTGGTTGAAGAAATTAGAGTAAATCCAATAATTTGTTTTAAAGAAAAAACTTTCCAAGGAAAATAATCTTAAAGAAAGAGCCAAAAAAATTCCAGAGATAAATATTACAAGCACTAAAAACAGAACAAAAATTAAATTGTTAAAATTTTCTTTATTCATTTTAAACCATCCTTTCTATTTTTTTTACCTATTATAAATCTAGCGTGGAGCGTACAGCGTTTAGCGTATAGTTTTAGATTAATAAAATTCGTCGTAATTAAACTAAAAATTTAAAGCGAAAAACTGTAATTGTTATTTAAGAATTCAGTACTCAGAATAAGGATAAATCTAATCCAAACAATAAAAATTTCTGCAATCTTTGCGAGATACGCGATACTGTTCTATTCTGGCTCCTGACTGCTGGCTTCTGACTTCTTTTCTTTCCGATATACGATATACGAAATACGATATACTAATTAATTAACGACTAATTTATTTTTCTTTTAACAACAGGCTGGCGATTCTTCTTAAATCTTCTTTACTATAAAATTCTATGCTTATCTTCCCTTTCTTACCATCATATAATATGTTTATCTTGGTCCCTAAAACATCTCTTAATCTTCCCTCTACCTCGGGGAAGTGTTCGATGGTAATATTTTTAACTTTAAATTGCTTTTTTTGTACTTTTCCGATATTTTTTATCAAGCGCTCGGTATCTCTTACCGATAAATCATTAGCAATTATTCTATCACACACCGCTCTTTGTACTTCTTCATCTTCTATGCTTAATAATAATTTAGCATGACCGAAAGATATTTTCCCTTCAGAAATATTTTTTTGTATCTCCGAATTCAATTTTAACAGTCTTATGGTATTGGCGACCAAAGCCCTGCTCTTTCCGGTTACATCTGCCAATTCTTGCTGGGTAAGATTAAACTCATCTACCAATCTTTTAAAGGCGTTGGCCTGCTCAACAGGATTAAGATCTTCTCTTTGAATATTTTCCACCAGAGCAATTTCTAGACTTTTTTCATTGTTAATGCTTTTTATAATTGCCGGTATCTTCTTTAATCCGATCTCTTTGGCAGCCTTCAGCCTCCGCTCTCCGGCAACTATTTCATATCCGTTAGCCATTTTTCTTACAACAATTGGTTGAATTATTCCGTGTTTTTTAATTGACTCTTTCAGTTCCTCCATTTTTTCCTTATCGAAATTTTTACGGGGTTGAAAAAGGTTAGGGGTTAAACTTTCTGTATCCATTTCGATTACAAATCCTTTTTCTTTGTGTTCAGCCTTAGGTATAAGGGCTTCTAACCCTTTCCCTAATCCTCTTTTACTCATTTGATATCACCTCTCGGGCTAATTTTTTATAAGCCATTGCCCCTTTGGATTTTGCGTCATACAAAACAACGGGCTTGCCGTAGCTGGGGGCTTCGCTCACTCTGACATTTCGCGGAACAACTGCTTTAAATATCTTTCCTTTAAAATATTTTTTAACTTCCTCAACAACATCGCGGGAAAGATTTGTGCGGCTATCATACATGGTCAGTAAAATCCCTTCAATCTCTAAAGATGAATTTAAATTCTCTCTGACCAGATTTATAGTATTTAATAATTGCCCAATGCCTTCCAAGGCATAATATTCACATTGTATGGGAATAATAACCGCATCAGCCGCAGTAAGAGAGTTTAAGGTTAAAAGGCCCAGGGAAGGCGGACAATCAATGATTATATAATTATAATCATTGATAATTGATTTAATCGCGTGTTTTAATTTGTTTTCCCGAGAGATATAATTTACTAATTCTATCTCTGCCCCGGCTAATTGAATTGTGGAAGGTAAAATATCTAAATATTTTACCTGGGTCGGTAAAATGATTTCTTTTATGGGGGTTTGATTAATCAAGACATCATAAATACATCTTTTAACTTTTGATTTATCCAGGCCTATGCCAGTGCTGGTATTCCCCTGGGGGTCTATGTCGATCAACAAAGTTTTTCTTTTGTGTAAGGCGATAGAAGTGCTTAAATTTACCGCGGTAGTAGTTTTGCCTACTCCACCTTTTTGGTTGGTGATTGCCAAGACTTTGGTCATAGATATTCTCCTAAAATGATTACTCATATTACACATTAGTCGTTGGTTAATCGTATCGCGTATTGCGTATCGAGTATCGCGTTAAGAAAATCAGAATTCAAAATTAAAAACTCTACGCTTAACGCTATATGCTAATTCTCTTAACCATTAACCAGGTAACTAATTAACGAATCAACGGATATAACTAAATTATAACTACACAGAATTAATCACAGAACATTTGTTCATGATAATTAATGTTCCACGTGGAACGCTTGTTTATTAATATAGGTTTACATTTGCAAGGAATATAATTAACCAGTTACCTGGTTGGCCAGCTTACCAGCTAATACTAATTCACCAATTTGTCGATTCACCGATTATATTCGTTGAGATTAAACGCAAGTTTTCGGTTAACGGTTTTTAGTTTTCAGATTTTAATTCATTGGTTGTTAGTTTATTATCTTTTCTGTCATTGCAAGCGAACGAAGTGAGCGTGGTAATCCCGGATTGAGATTGCTTCCCCTGCTTTCGCATGGGGCAGGCTGACTAAAATTTCTCGTAATGACAAGAATATATTGTATTTTTGTAGGAGCGGAATTCATCCGCCCCGGGTTATTTAATAATTTTTTTTAGTCCAGGATCTGTTCCAAGGTTTTATCTGTATCTTAATCTTCAAACTAGCTAACCGGGTAACCAATTAACCACTTAACCAATCCTAACCGAGATACGAGATACGTATTTGCTATCTACTCGATACTATTTTATCTCCTGAATTCTGACTTCTGGCTCCTGACTTCTTTTTTCTTCCTGAGATACGGGTTTAGTTTTGCGTTTTTCGCTTTTCGCTTTTACTTGTTTATAATATATTACTTATATTATCAAAAATGTTTCAAAAATACAAAGGTCTTTTTTGAGGTAAACCTACTTTTCTGGGGTATTCTGAAGGAGTATCTTTTATTTTCTTAATTACTAGAAGATATCTTTCTTGATTTATAAAAGGAATTAGAACGTTTTCCACTCCAATCAACTCTCCGCCTAAAACCTGTACTGTCTTGAGGCTTTTTTCTGTTTCTTTCTTATATGACCTTCCTTTTTGAGCTACAAACAATCCCCCCACTCTCACCAAGGGAAGGCAATATTCGCTGAGAACGTTTAAGCGAGCTACTGCTCTGGATATGGCTATATCATATCTCTCTCGGTAAACTTCGCTTTTTCCGAAAGTTTCTGCTCTCCCATTAAGTATCTCAACTTGCTGAAAATTCATTTCTCCTATTATTTTTTCTAAAAATACGGCCTTCTTCTTTCTTGCTTCCAGGAGAGATAATCTAATCGAAGGACATATTATTTTAATTGGCATACCCGGAAAGCCTGCGCCTGCTCCCACGTCAATAATATTTATTCCTTCTGTATCACTATATTTATTAATAACTTTTACACAACTAATAGAATCTAAGAAGTGCTTAATAATTATTTCCCGGGGTGTTTTTAAAGAAGTTAAGTTTATTTTTTGATTCCATTGGACCAGTAACTCTAAAAATCGGGAAAATTTTTTGATCTGCTCTTTATAGAGATTAATTCCCATTTTTTGGGCACCGTCTATTAAAATATTTTCATCGTCTTTTAACAAAAAATATTCTCCTCTTTTTCTAATCTACCAATCTGCCAATTGACCAATCCACCAATTATATTAGTTACCCGTTTAACAAGTTTTCCTGTTGGCCGGTTGTATTAGTCATTATTGAATAAATCTAGCGTGTAGCGTACAGCGTTTAGCGTTTAGTTAAGAAAGAAAAAGATAAGAAGGTATCGAATATCGAGTAAAAATGGTCTACCGGTCGCCCGGTCTTCCGAT
>JBAUBA010000374.1:0-1717 GCA_049676265.1 Atribacterota bacterium | reverse complement strand
CGGAGGAGGTTTAGTAAAAATAATTGATTCAATCGAGAAAGATGAACAAGTAAACAAAGGGATATTGAGTCTGTGGGATAAAGATTTAATTACAAGGATATTCCAGGAGATTTATGCCGGAGAAGAGTACTGTTTTATTATTTACGGATTTCATCCTTCATTGCGTAAGATAGAAGGCTTAATAAAACAGGAAAGAATAATTATAGATAAAAATAAAAAAAATTTCTTACAAAAATTTTCTCTCGGTATCTTAACTGGCAGAAATGAAAGAGAGGCCAAGGTAGCCTTAGAAAGATTGGGCTGGGATGATATTATTTCTAAAAAAAGGATAGTGACAGCTGATGATGGAGTGGGAAAACCTCATCCCCAGGGATTAAAAAAAATAGCTGACAGTTTGAAAACTAAATTGGGTATCTATGTAGGTGATACCTGGGATGATCTAGTTACTGTAAAAAATATCAACAAAGAAGAGGGAGTAACAAAGTTTTTGTCGGCAATAGTTTTAGGAGAGGAATTTGATTTACGAGGCAAGTCAGCAAAGTTCTATCTTAATGCAGGAGTGGATTTATTAAGCCAAGATGTTAATTCTATCTTATATCATTTAGAAAGAGTTAAAAACAATGGACAATAGTGGAAAGGCAGGTGTCGATAACCTTGAAGGAAATAAAAGGTGAATACAAAAGAAAAAGTTTGGAGACTGAAATAGAAGTGAAGGTGGATTTAAATGGTAAGGGGATAAACAATTTACAAACAGAAATTTATTTTTTAAATCATATGCTTTCCCTATTTTCCCAGCATGGTTTTTTTGACCTGGAAGTGAAAGCTCGGGGGGACCTAAAAGTGGATTATCATCATACTGTAGAGGACATAGGAATCTGTCTGGGGGAGGCCATTAAGAATGCCCTACAAGATAAGAAAGGGATAAGAAGATATGGATCTACTATTTTACCCATGGATGAGTCATTGGTTCAGGTAGCTGTAGATTTAAGTGGGAGAGGACAATTAACCTATAAAGTTCAATTTGGGCAGGAAAGAGTAGGTTCTTTTGAAGTTAATCTAGTAGAGGAGTTTTTTAGAGCCCTATCTTATCATGCCGGGATGACTCTGCATATTAATTTACTTTATGGGAAAAATTCCCATCATATTATCGAGGCAATATTTAAAGCCTTTGGCCGGGCCTTGGATGAGGCAACCAGGAAAGATGATAGAATAGATGATATTCCTTCCACTAAGGGGATTATTGATTAGAGGATTGGGAGAATAAAGGGAATGATAGTGATAATAGATTACGGGATGGGAAATTTAAAGAGTGTGCAAAATGCCTTTGCTAAAGTTGGATATAAAACGATAATAACTGATGATCCAAATCAGATTAAAAGAGCCAGCGCTTTAGTGCTTCCCGGAGTAGGAGCTTTTAGGGATGCTATTAAACTTTTAAAAGACAAAAAAATAGATAACGAATTAATTGATGCTATAAAGGCAGGAAAACCTTTCCTGGGTATCTGTTTGGGGATGCAACTATTGTTTACTTTTAGTGAAGAAGGCGGGCTTTTTGACGGGTTGAATATTATACCAGGCAGAGTGAAAAGGTTTCCTGTTTCGGTAAAATGCCCTCATTTGGGGTGGAATAAAATAAAATTTATTCATAATTCTAATCGTAATATAAATCCCATATTTGAGGGTGTTTTAGACGAATCTTATTTTTATTTTGTTCATT
>JBAUBA010000373.1:0-2116 GCA_049676265.1 Atribacterota bacterium | reverse complement strand
GCTATTGAGCCTCCCGTTGCGGCAAAAAAACAACCTCCCATGCAAAGAAATAAAGCTACGGTTTTAACTGGAGTAAATAATTCTTTATAAAAAATTCTGGCCATAACAGCAATAAATATTGGAGCGGAGTATAACAGGGTGACAGCAGTGGCAACAGTAGTTTTTTGAATACAGCTGAAATAGAATAAATTAAAAAGCATTTGACTGAAAAGCCCCATTAATGCGAGATAAATAAGACCCTTTTTATCAATTATTAACCACTTTTTGTTGGTAAAAAAAACAAAGGAGAATAAGATTATAAAAGCAAAAAACAACCGCCAAAATATGATAGATTGAAGAGATAAATTGTAATTAAAAAGAGTTTGCACCTGTATGCCCACTGTTCCCCACAGTGTAGCGCCTGCAGCAACCATTAGATATCCCTTGGTCTGTTTTTTCAAATTTATTTTTATCCTTTCTTCTTTTTAATTTATTTCACCGAATAAATATAGTCATAATCTTACCATAATATCAATAACATATCTATACGATTTAAAGTAGGAACAAAGAACCATCCCATGTTCCTCCTGTAGGGGCTTGATTCATCAAGCCCGTCTTATTTTTTCTGTCATTTCTAAAATAAAAAAATATTTTTCATAAAAAAAAGGATTTTCCAAACTTTTAGCGAATATAAAATATAACAATAAAAATTTACACTAATCAAAATTACTCAAAGGAGATAAAGATATGAATTTATTTATAAATATAGTTTCAATAGCCGGCCCATTAATATTTGCTGTCTGCCTATTCGCGCTAAAAAATATTACCACAGAAATGAAAATAGGGCTGTGGATTGTCTGCGCCCTAATACTAATCTTTGACCTGTATCTAATAATAAAAGATAAAAAGAATAAAGAAGAAAAATCTAGCAGAGAAAAACTTTATAATCGCTTGTATGAAAGACAGGAATTATTCGACCGAAAATTACCGGGAACCGCAATCGATATTTTGGAAAGAGACCCTTTATTAAATAAATATTTCCGCTCAGGACAAAAGTATGAGGAAGAATATAAATTTGAAAAAGCTATTAAAGTATATGAAAAATGCCTGCATGACCTAAGTATCCCCGAAGAAGAGAAAATTGGTTTTAATATCCTTATCGGCAACTGTTGTTATTTTTTATCTAAACTGAACGAAGCGGAAAAATATTTTAAGGAATCATTAAATATTTTAAAAAGAGCAGAAAATAAAATGGCCAAATTGCCCTCCAAATCAACTGCCCTCGGCAACCTGGGAAACATCTACCATAACTTGGGCAAACCGGATGAAGCATTGGAATATTACCAGCAAGCCTTAGAGATTAACAGAACACTCGGATACGAACAGGGTGCTGCCCATAATCTTAACAACATAGGTACCCTATACAATGAATTAGGTAAATATGATGAAGCAATGAAGTGTCAAGAAGAGGCATTAGAGATTAGCAAAAAATTCAAAGATGAACAGGCTATAGCTAATAGTCTGACCAATATCGGGATAATATATACTGATTCAGGAAAACCCGAAGAAGAATTAAAACTTTTCCAGGAAGCTCTGGAAATTAATAAAAAACTAAAATACGAAGAAGGGATAGCCAATGTCTTTAACAATATTGGTCTGACCTATAGTAAATTAAGGGAAACTGATCAAGCCCTAAATTATTATGAGAAAGCACTAAAGATAAATAAAAAGATAGGCTACCAAGAAGGCGTAGCCTCCAATCTGGGGAACATAGGTCTGATTTACATTACTTTAGGTAAGTCCGAAGAAGTACTAAAGTATTATCAGGAGGCATTAGAGATATTTATACATATGAATGCCGAGCCGCGAATAGAAATACTATTAAAGCTTATTAAAATTATCGAGGAAGAAAAAAAGGAAAAGTAAAAATGTTTTAGAATGGAGATGATAATATGTCATTGGGAATAAACACTACCACCCCGGAAGGAATTGTTTTAGCTGCTGACAGCCGGCAATCATATCGCAACCAAAAAGGGATGGCTCGAATCGGAAGCGATAATGCCTCCAAACTTTTTCAGTTGAACAAAAGGATTGGGATAATTGTAACCGGACTGGCGTTTTTACCGGAAGATGGAGT
>JBAUBA010000372.1:0-3919 GCA_049676265.1 Atribacterota bacterium | reverse complement strand
ACAGCTTCTAAAATTTTACTCTTTGCAGAAAAGACCGGTGCGAAAGTTGAAATGTGTCATATCAGCACCCCGGAAGTAGTTGAATTGGTAAATGAAGCGAAATGTAAAGGAGTATATGCTATTGCGGAAACCTGCCCCCACTATTTATTCCTTAACGAGAATGCTTTAAACAAAGTGGGTGTATTTGCAAAATGCAATCCTCCTTTAAGAAGTGAAGAAGAGCGGCTGGGGATGTGGGAAATGATAAATGACGGAAGTATCGACATTATCGGAAGTGATCACGCACCATATACCAAAGAAGAAAAGGAAAGAGGGAGTGAAGATATATTTACTCCACCGGCAGGATTCCCGGGTTTATCCACCAGATTGCCCCTGCTTTTTACAGCAGTAAAGGAAGGGAAGATGGAATTAGATAGAATGGTGGAACTTATCTGCGAAAATCCGGCAAGAGTGTTTGATTTATATCCCAAAAAAGGAACAATTGCTCTCGGTTCAGATGCCGATTTTGTAATCTTTGACCCCAACAAAAAAGGCATTATTTCAAAAGATAAAATGTTTACCAAATGCAGAGAAAGTGCTCTGGTATATGACGGGTGGGAAGTGTATGGGAAACCGGAAAAGACTATTGTTAGAGGAAAAGTGGTCTTTGATGATGGTAAAATAACTGTTTCTCCGGGATACGGAGAGATTATAAAAGTATACAGAAGTTGATGATTTTTTAATAAAATTGTAGTTAATTTTTAAACAGAAAGAGAGGAAGGATAAATGAATAAAATTGATTTACAGAAGTTAGAAGAATTAAATAATCAACATGCTATAAAAGTAGTAGAAGAAGCTATAAAGCTTTGTAAGCCGGCGAAAGTAACCGTGATAACTGATTCAAAAGAAGATATTGCATATGTAAGAGAATTAGCCATTAATAATGGTGAAGAAAAAAAATTGAAGATGGAAGGCCACACCATTCACTTTGATGGTTATTATGACCAGGCCAGAGACAAAGGGCACACTAAATACCTTTTATCTGAAGAAGTCAATTGGGGTTTAGGAGTAAATTATGTAGAAAAAGATAAGGGGCTTAAAGAAGTAAATTCCTTTCTTGATGGAAGCATGGCCGGGAAAGAGATGTTGGTGAGATTCTTTTCTCTTGGTCCAACTAATTCTATGTTTTCTCTTAAGGCCTTACAGATTACCGATTCAGCCTATGTGGCCCACAGTGAGGATCTTCTTTACCGGCAAGGGTATGAAGAGTTTAAAAAGCTTAACGGCTCACTCGATTTCTTTTTCTTCCTCCACTCTGCCGGAAGATTAGAAAATGGAGTAAGTAAAGATATAGATAAACGAAGAATATATATCGACCTCGATGAAAACAGGGTTTATTCGGTTAACAACCAGTATGCCGGTAACTCCCTGGGATTAAAGAAGTTAGCTTTCAGGTTGGCTATTAAAAAAGCCAATGAAGAAGGTTGGCTGGCGGAGCATATGTTTATAATGGGCGTTCATGGCCCGAAAGATCGGGTTACTTATTTTACCGGTGCCTTCCCCAGTGCCTGTGGCAAGACCAGTACCGCCATGATCCCCGGCCAGTCTGTAGTCGGTGATGATATCGCTTACCTTAAGAAGATTAGCGGGATAGTAAGAGCAGCAAATGTCGAAAATGGTATATTTGGTATCATTCAGGATGTAAATCCCCAGGATGACCCCTTAATATATCAAGCCTTAATCACCCCGAGAGAACTTATTTTTTCTAATGTACTGATAAATGATGATATACCTTATTGGTTAGGTATGGGTAAAGATGTACCGAATAAAGGCATTAATCATTCAGGAGAATGGTTTAAAGGCAAAAAAGATAGTGAAGATAATGTTATCGACTGCTCCCATAAAAATGCTAGATATACCATAAAGTTAGATGCCTTGAAAAATATTGACCCTAAGGCCAATGACCCCATAGGCGTACCTGTTCAGGCAATTATTTATGGCGGAAGAGATTCCGATACCACTATACCGGTAGTAGAATCTCTCAGTTGGTCTCACGGAGTTTTCCTCGGCGCTACCGTGGAATCAGAGACCACCTCTGCCACTATCGGTGCCCAGGGAGTAAGGAAACATAATCCGATGGCCAATCTTGACTTTATTTCGGTGCCTTTTAAGACCTACATAGAGAATCACCTAAAGTTTGCCCAGGGCCTTAATGATGTCCCCAAAATTTATGCTACTAATTATTTCTTAAAAGACGAACCCGGTAATTATCTAAACAGTAAACTCGATAAGAAAGTATGGCTTCTCTGGGCCGAAGGGAGAGTCCATAGTGAATTTGAAACCGTTGAAACTCCGGTAGGCTTAATACCAAAATATGAAGATTTAAAAACATTGTTCATCCGTGAACTGGACAAAGATTATACCGAGGCTGAATACATACAGCAATTTTCCTTAAGAGTATTAAAATATCTGGAGAAGATGGAGAGGATGAGTAAGATGTTTGTAAATATCCAGATGCCCGCGGTTTTTACCGAAGAGCTAAAAGCACAAACCGAGAGATTAAGAGAAACGAGAACAAAATTTGGAGAGGACATAATTTCTCCTTTTAAGTTTTTTGATGTATAAAAATAAATCAATAATAGGTTTTGGTATTGTAAAAATAACTACAGATAAATAAATTTAAATAAAAGAGGGGCGGAGAAATCCGCCCCCCTTTTCAAGAACTAACTGTCATCTTTACTCTTATCTTTATGTCATATTAATTTTAATCATTTCTAAAAATATCTAAAATTTATTAAACAAAAGGGAATATTTAAATGTTTAAAAATGCTATTGTTAGAAGACCGGGTCATTCATTGGTAAATGGCATAACCTCATCTCCCGAGTTGGGGAAACCGGATGATAGGTTAGCCATAAAACAACATGACACCTATATCAGGGCTTTGAGATTTTGTGGAGTTGAAGTAACTGTATTGCAAGCAGATGAAAGATTTCCCGATTCTTGTTTTGTTGAAGATGTAGCTGTTTGTACAAAAAAAATTGCAGTGATAACAAATCCGGGAGCATCGTCAAGAAAAGGTGAAGAAAAAGAAATAATAGAAGTAATTAAAAAATATTATAATAATCTTGAATATATAAAAAAACCCGGAACCCTTGAGGGTGGAGATGTAATGATGGTAAAAAACCATTTTTATATTGGGCTTTCAAAGAGGACCAACAGAGAAGGGGCGAAACAACTGATAAAAGCTTTGGGAAAATATGGAATGTCAGGTTCGATTGTAGAAATGTCAGAAATGCTTCATCTAAAAAGTGGGTTAGCGTATTTAGGGGATAATGTTCTTATTGTTGCAGGTGAATTTATAAACAAGGTAGAATTTAAGAAATTTAATAAAATATTAGTTGATGAAGACGAAACATATTCAGCTAATTGTATCAGGGTAAATAATTATGTATTAGTACCTGCAGGCTATCCTAAAACCAAAGAAAAAATTGAAAAGGCTGGTTTTAAAACAATTATTGTTGACACATCTGAATATAGAAAGGTGAACGGAGGTCTTAGTTGTTTGTCCTTAAGATTTTGAACTAGAGGTTGGATGAATCCGACCTCCTTCTACGAGAACTAGCTACCCATCTTCAGCTTTATCTTTATATTATAATACTTCTAATTACTTCCAAAAAATATTTTAAAATATTTTCAAAAAAAAGAAGGATTTTTGAAATGCTTTGTGGTATATTAAAAGTAGTTAATTGGGTCACCCAGTAACCCAATAGTTTAAAAAAGAGGTAGATATGGAATTTAGAGAAATTACTCCTGTTCGTTTATATGAAAGCGTAATAGAACAGATTATGAATTTAATTAAAAATAATAAACTAAAACCCGGAGATAAACTTCCTCCGGAAAGAGAACTGGCTGAAAAATTATCTATAAGTAGGGGCTCCC
>JBAUBA010000371.1:0-2080 GCA_049676265.1 Atribacterota bacterium | reverse complement strand
TCTTCAGGAGTGCGCACATCAAGGATTACAAAATTTGGATTATCTTTGTTCTCTTGTATTAAGATATACGCTTCTTCCGGAGTGATATTTTCAGTTATCTGGATTTGTGTTTCCGGCTTTGCAGTGTAAGTTTCGGCTTGAATGCATCCACTCGTCAATGAAATCCCGATAATCAGAGCTCCCAGAAATCCCGATAGCATTATTTTTTTTGGGTTCATTTTTACCATAATTTATCATCTTCTTTCTCGATTTAACTTTAAATTAAATACAGACCTTTTTCCCTTAATTTAATCCTGTAGATAAGGCCCTTTAAGCTCTCCTATTTCAACATAAACATATAAATTAATTCTTTTATCTGGAACCTGAGGGTCATTTGAATAAATATGGACATGTTTTTCATCTTTTTCCACATAATCAGTAGTATCATAGGAAACTTTAAGTTCAGCTGATTCTCCCGGTTGAATGAGAGTAGTTGAAATTGAAGCCTCTATACAAGCACAAGATTCTTTTAGCCCATCAATAATTAAATCACCTTCTCCTCCATTTTTTACAATAAAAATATGGGTGGGCTTTTCGCCTTGGGTAACCTTTCCAAAATCCCATTCTTCTTCTAAAACTAGAATCCTTGGTTGAGGTCCGGCATTATTCTGGATAGTATTAGAAGAATTGTTTTGGGTAGTACTAAATACCAAAATACCTCCCAATATAACTATAACTCCTATCAGAAAAAAAATTATTATATTTTTAACGGGCATGACTTTCTCCTTTTTATTTATCTTTTTTGAGATAAATTTTTATCAATAATATAGATCAGATTTCTCCTTTGGAACAATCTTCCCATCCTGGAGATGGATTATCCTTTGAGTGGCCTGGGCTAGTTCCAAATCATGGGTAGCAATAAATATAGCCAGACCTTTTTCGCTTAATCTTTCAAAAAGCTCAAAAATTTGTAAACTGACTTTAGATTCTAATTTACCCGTAGGTTCATCAGCAATAAGTATCTTGGGATCATTAACCAAAGCTCGGGCGATACCGGTCCGTTGTTTGTCCCCCCCAGATAAATATTTTATCTGAATTCTCTCTTTCCCTATAAGTCCTACTTCTTTCAACAATACTGATAATTTTTTCTCATTGATACTCTTCTTGGCAAAAATTAAAGGTAATTCTAAATTTTCCCTAACAGTTAAAGTCGGAATTAAGTAAAATCTCTGGAAAACAAAACCGATATTCTCCCTTCTGATTTTTACCAAATTAATCTCCTCAAGAGAAGCAACATTATCATCGTCAATCTTTAAACTCCCTGATGTAGCCTTATCAAGACAACCAATCAGGTTCATTAAAGTGGTTTTTCCTGAACCAGAAGGACCAACAATTGATACAATTTCTCCACCTTTAATTTCTAAATCCACTCCATCGAGTGCCTTAACAACTTCAGAACCACGTCTATAGTATTTTTTTAAATTTTCTGCTTCCAGAATTACTTTATCTTCCATCTTGTTTTGCCAACCTTTCGTCTTTTTCTATTTTTCCATCATTCAAGTGAATAACTCTGTCTGCTGAATAACCTAATTTAACGTTATGGGTGGCAACTACAATAGTTAAACCCTCTTCCCTATTGAGGTTTCGAAAAAGACTAAAAAGTTCTTGTGCATTCTTGGTATCTAAATTACCTGTTGGCTCATCCGCAAGAAGAACCTCAGGATTATTAGCTAAGGCTCTAGCCACCGCTACCCGCTGTAATTCTCCTCCGCTTAACTCATTAGGGAAATGAGTTAACCTATGACTCAATCCTACTCTTTTTAAGAGATCTCTTGGTCTACTATTATTTTTATAATTTCGGGAAAAAATCAGAGGTAGTTGAACATTTTCTAATGCATTTAAAGATGAAATTAAGAAAAAATCCTCAAAAACAAATCCAATTTTTTCTGCTCTAATACTGCTAAGCTGTTCTTCGTTAAATTCCATAGGGTCACATCCTAAAACATTTAATTTGCCCGAGGTGGGCTTATCTAAACATCCAATTAAATTTAAGAAGGTAGTCTTTCCAGCTCCCGATGGTCCCATTATAGTAACAAATTCA
>JBAUBA010000370.1:0-8283 GCA_049676265.1 Atribacterota bacterium | reverse complement strand
CGTCCGGACAGGTCATGGCACAAAAAGCACATCCGGTACATTCTTCCGGGTTAATCTGTGTAGCCGGGTGATAACCTTTTTTGTTAAATTTTTTAGACATAACCATAATGTGTTTAGGGCAAACGGGGATGCACAATTCACATCCTTTGCATCTTTCTTCATCAACTACAATTTTTGCCATATTTTTTCCTCCTTCCTTTTTTTGAACTTACTCCCACGGTAAACACATAAAACGTTTTATATAAAATATTGGTTCTACAAAATTTTCCTTTCTTATTTTTTTTGAAAATCGTTCGTCTACACAGATAAATTTAACAGGGATCTCTAATTTTTGAGCTGACTTTTTTATTAAAAGATGCCCTTTTTTAATTGTTTCTTCGTCGGTCTGGCTGCTTAAATTCGGGTTGCTTATTATTCCGTGAATTTTTAATCGAGATCTATTTTCTATTTCTTGAGCCATCTGTATAATTTGAGGTACACCTTTAGTAAAAGGCCGATAAGAATTTACAACCAATAACATTTCATAGCCAAAATCTTGAATAAAATTTCTGAAATTGCCTAAAACAACAGATCCTACATCATCCCCGCCTACATCAAGAATTAAGCAATAATCCGGATTTTGAATTAAACCCTTTATTTCCGGAGAGATTAAAGGTATGTCAGCATAGGTTAATTTACCTTCAGGAGCAACTACCTCCACACCCTTGAGATTTAAGGCCTCTCTTACTTCTCGAGTTCTAAAATAAGGATTAACAATATCTAAATCCACAATAGCAACCTTGGTATAACTTTTTCTACAATATATTGAATAATTAATGGCAATTTCTGTCTTTCCGCTTCCAAAACCTCCTACAAATATCTTTATATGTTTATTCAATATACTTTTTCCACCTCTTCTTCCTTAAGAACTCTTAAAGCACCATCACACAAAGCCAGCATCTCCTCTTCACCCGGATAGATCATAACTAAAGATATAAAGCTTACTCTATCTTTTACCATATTAACAAATTCATTATTATAGGCTATGCCTCCCGTTAAAATAATAGCATCTACTTGACCTTTTAATACCGTAGCTCCTGCTCCAATCTCTTTGGCTACTTGGTAAGCCATGGCCTCTAAAATTAATTTTGCTTTTTTATCTCCCTGTTTTATCCTCTTTACTACTTCTCTAACATCATTAGTAGAAAGGTAAGCTACTAACCCGCCCTTACCTTTTATCTTTTTCTTAATCTCATCTTTGGTAAATTTTCCGGAAAAACAAAGTTTTACCAGTGCACCCACAGGTACTCCGCCACTCCTCTCGGGAGTAAAAGGACCCTCTCCATCAAGAGCATTATTGACATCAATAATATTTCCTTTACAATGAACTCCTACTGAAATCCCTCCACCCAAATGAGCTATAATAAAATTAACTCTCTCATATTTTTTACCTAAATCTAAAGCTGCTTTTCGCGCGATTGCTTTCTGGTTTAAGGCATGAAGTATACTGATTCGAGGAATCTCCGGCATACCGGAAATTCGGGCAATAGGTTTCATTTCATCAATTACTACCGGGTCAACTATATAAGAAGGGATGGATAACTTCTCAGCAATTCCATTAGCAAGTAATCCTCCCAAATTAGAGGCATGTTCTCCGCTTACTCCCTTGCGAAGGTCTTCTAACATTTTATCATTTACGCGATAAGTACCGCTGGGAATAGGATTTAATAATCCTCCCCTACCTACTACCGCGTCGAGAGCAGAATGGTCAATCCCTTTTTCTTTTAAGAAATTTAATATCATATCCAGGCGAAATTCATATTGGTCGATAATCTTATGAAAAACGTGCAATTCCTCACTGCTATGCTCAATCTTTTTATCAAACAGCAATTGCTCATTAGAGAATAATGCTATTTTGGTAGAAGTAGAACCCGGGTTTATCACTAATATTTTATAATCTTTGACCATTAAAATATCACCTTTCTTAGCTCAGCTAATCTTATTTGTTTTCAGTCATCTCACTCATTAATACTCCCAGGGCGATAGAATACAATTTTGACTGCGCAGTATCTGAACGAGAAACTAATACTACCGGGGCTTTTGCCCCCAAAAGCAATCCTGCCGGTACTGCGTTAGCTAAATAGACTAAACCTTTGGCAAAAATATTTCCTGATTCAATATTTGGTACCAATAAAATATCTACTTCTCCGGAAACCGGGCTTTCAACTCCCTTGTGTTTTGCAGCTTCTTTGGAAATAGCGTTATCAAAACCTAACGGTCCATCTACTATTCCACCAATAATCTGTCCTCTCTCGCTCATTTTAGCTAAACAGGCTGCATCAATAGTTGCCGGCATATCGGGATTCACTAATTCCAATGCTGCAACAACTGCCACTTTAGGTTTCTCTATCCCCATTGAATGGGCATAATAGATCGCGTTCTGTATTATTTGAGCCTTCTGTTCTAAATTGGGACTGATGTTCATAGCTCCATCGGTCATAGTAAGCAAACGATCATAACCTTTAACCTGCAGGGTATAAACATGACTGAGAATCCTATTAGTCCGCAAACCAATCTCTTTATCCAAAATAGCCTTCAATATCCTTGCTGTCCCTATCATGCCTTTCATTAATATGGAGGCCTTTTTATTTCGTACTAACTCTACAGCACACCGGGCTGCTTCTGTCTTATCAGTTTTGTCAATTATTTCGTAATTAGCAGGGTCAATACTCATCTCATCGGCTATCTTAATAATTTCTTTTTTATCGCCGACTAAAATTGAATCAGCAAGTCCTTCCTTTCGGGCAGCCTCGACTGCCATTAACACATCTTCTGCGCCAGCAGAAGCTACTGCCATTTTTTTAGGACCATAATCCTTGGCCTTGTTTAAAACTTCATTAAAAGTTTTTAACATCTTTTTCTTACCACCTCTTTATTAGAAAAATAATTGAATGATTGACCAATTTACCAATTCACCGATTTGCCAATTAAATTAATCGTTAATGAATAAGTCGTAGGGGCAGACCTTATGTCTGCCCGTAAGATAGGCGTCTCGCCTGTCTTTTTAATTTATAATTTTCTTCTTGATTAAATTACCTATTCTCTTAATGCCTTCTTCAATATCTTCCTCACTCGGATAACAGAAAGACAGCCGCATAGTGTTTTGGCCTTTTCCATCAGCAAAAAATGGAGCACCGGGCACATAGGCCACATTTTCTTCAATTGCCTCTTTAAGCATTTCTTTGGTGTCTATGTACTCAGGTAAAGTAGCAACTACAAAAAATCCACCTTGCGGTTTAGTCCAGACAGCCTCTTTTGGGAAATATTTCTCTAAAGCATTTAGTATTGCATCTCTTTTTTTCTTATAAATTTGAACATTAGACTTGATGTTTTCTTCTAATTTACCTGATTGACAATACTCACAAGCAATTAATTGGGTTAAGATACTGGTACATAAATCGGTTGCCTGTTTCAGTATGGCCATCTTCCTTATTATTTCTTTATTGCCTAAGATCCAAGCCAGCCGCAACCCGGGACATAATATCTTGGAAAAAGTACCCAGACTAATAACAGAACCATTTTTTTCCAAAGAATATATAGAGGGAATTGGTTCTCCTTCAAATCTGAGTTTTTCATAAGGGTTATCTTCTACAATAAATAGATTAAATTTATGAGCAATTTCAATAATCTTCTTTCGTCGAGCCAGAGACATGGTTACTCCTGCAGGATTTTGAAAATTGGAAATGGTATAAATAAACTTAACTTTTTTATCTTCGTTTTTAAGCCGGGTAAGTTCTTCCTCTAATATATCCATACGCATCCCATCTTCATCCATAGATATGCCTACTAATTCTCCCCCATAACTATAAAAAGCGTTTAAAGCAGCTAAATAGCTGGGCAGTTCTACTATTGCAACATCTCCGGGACTTAAAAATGTTTTACCCACTAAATCTAATCCTTGTTGTGAACCGGAACTAATAATTATATTTTCTAATTCCCCATTATTACCGTCTTTTGCTAAATGTTCTAAAATACATTTTCTTAATTCAGGTGATCCTTCGGTGCTGCTATACTGTAAGGCTCGAGCGCTATTTTTAGATAATACCTTCTGAGTTATTTTCTTTATATCTTCTACCGGAAAAGTCTTGGGATCCGGCATTCCTCCCGCCAAGGATATCACTTCCGGATTTTGAACTAATTTTAAAATCTCCCGAATAGCTGAAGCTTCCATTCTGGAAGCCAAGACGGAGTAAAATTCTTCAGTATTTATAGACATTTTTCCCACTCCTTTTTATTTTCTATTTTATCAATACATATAACCTGTTAACTATATTATTAAGCAATTTTCGTGCCAATTTATTGAGCAACCCTAATAAAACAAAAAATAGCTTTTTGTTAATTGATAAAAAGCTATTTTAAAATAAATCATAATTTTTTATTTTTATTTTCGTTTGCATATTATTGCATATATTTGCACATTGTGTAACATTTTGTCAATAAGTACGGGGGAAACAATCTCAAATGGGGATTGCCGCGCTCTGATAAATCGGTGAATTGGGCAATTGGAGAATTGGCTAATTGCCCTCTATTTATATTCATATACTTTTTTAATATTATATTTTTTAATTTTATAATAAAAACTTCTCGGGCTGATTCCTAACTTTTTTGCTGCCTTTAAACTATCTCCGTTGGCAGCCTTTAAAGCATTTATCAGGGCTATTCTTTCCGTATCATCTTTTATTTTTTTTAAACTATTTTTATCTAAATTATAATCAATTAAATTGTCAGGTTCGGAACTGATAGCTGTTTTTTCTTCGATAACTTCAACTTTATTTAATTCAAATAAAGGAGGAATGTGTTTGGGTAAAATTAATTCTTCGTTCAATTTCATGTTTATTACTGCTCTTTCAATTACATTTTCTAATTCCCTTACATTTCCCGGCCAGGAATAACTCGATAATATATTTAATGCTTCCAATAAAATCCCTTTTACGTTTCTTCCAAAATCTTGATTATATTTTCTTATCAAATTGTTAACTAAAAGAGGCATATCTTCTTTACGATCCCTTAAAGGAGGGATATAAATAGGGATAACATATAATCGGTAATAAAGGTCATCTCTGAACCTTCCTTCTTTTACCGCATTTTTTAAATTAATATTAGTTGCTGAAATTATCCTAACATCCACATTAATAGAACTTCTTCCTCCTACTCTTATAATCTCTTTTTCCTGAAGTACCCTCAATAACTTAGCCTGTAGATTCAGGCTCATCACTCCGATTTCATCCAAAAATATGGTTCCTTTATTGGCTTCTTCAAACAATCCCTTCTTCCCGGTCTTTTTTGCTCCGGTAAACGACCCCCCTTCATAACCAAAAAGCTCACTTTCTAATAAAGTATCCACCAAGGCAGAACAGTTTACCCGAATAAATTGTTGATTTTTTCTTTTGCTGGCATGATGAATGGCATGAGCAAAGAGTTCTTTCCCGGTTCCGCTTTCTCCCTGAAGTAGAACGGTCGCTGGAGTTTGGGCAGCCTTTCTGGCTTGTTCTTTAGCGACAACCATACCTCTGCTTTTTCCAACAATATCTTCAAAAGTATATTTTGATTCTAAATGTCTAACCCTTTTTTTAACCCGCTTTAACTCTTCGTTTAAATATTCTATTTCGGAAACATCATGTATCACTGCCACGCTGCCTTTCAATACTCCATCTACTATTACAGGTGCAACATTCACTATCACCTCTCTGCGATTAGGTCCAACTCTCATCCTTACACCATGCACCGGTTTCTTGGTTCTTAGTACTTTTAAGTGCATGCTTTCACCCTCATCAGCAATATCAATAGTAGGTGGTTTCCCTAAAACATCTTCCTCGATTAAACCGGTAAGTCGGGTATAAGCAGGGTTAATAATAGTATGTAAACCATTTTCATCTACTACTGAAATAGCATCATCGGTAGAACGAATTATGGCCTTTAAGGTACTCTGAATCTCTTTTTGTGTGGTAAATTCTTGCAGCCATTTATCTTTATTATTAATCTTCTCTTTCATAAATAAACAACCTTATACCAATTTACCGATTGGCCGATTGACCAATTCACCAATTAAACTAGTCGATAATATTAGTTAACCAATTTATCAGTTATCCAGCAAATTATGTGATGTGTAACATGTAACAAGTAACCTATTTTTACAATTTCAGAAATTTAATCTTATTACTCTTTACTTATTACTGTATTCCTACACGCTATCCGCTGTACGCTCTACGCTATACACTATATCACCTATCTAACATCTTTTGGGCATGCTGAATAGTAATCTCACTCATCTGACTTCCGTCTAACATCCGAGCGATTTCTTTAATCCGCTCTTTTCCTTTCATTTCTATTAACTTTATTCCGGTCTGGTTATTTAAAATATATTTTTCAATATAAAAATGTCTCCCGGCCCTGCAGGCTATCTGAGGCAGGTGGGTTACACAAATTACCTGTCTTTTTTTAGAAAGCGCCTTCAGTTTTTGAGCAATTACCTCGCCCAGCCGTGCACCTACCCCACTGTCAATTTCATCAAAAATTAACGTCGGAACTTGATCTACTTCCGAAAGTATTGATTTTAAAGCTAACATTATTCTCGAAACCTCTCCCCCCGAGACAATTCGGGCCAAAGGACGCAGTCTTTCTCCTACATTGGGAGAGATCACAAACTCAATATCATCTATCCCTTTTAGACCTACTTTATATTTTTTCCCTTCTACTTCTATTCCGTTATCATCTTCGTAATTATTAATTGAAACTTTAAACTGACATTTCTTCATATTTAAATCTTCCAATTCTCTTATCACCATCTTCTCTAAATCCTCGGCAATCTTTCTTCGATTTGTATTTAGATGCTGAGAAATAGCAGATATTTTATTTTCCAAGAAATCGAGCTCTTCTTTCAATTTTTTTACCTTATCTTCACTGTAATCAATGTCTTCTAATTCCTGATACACTTTTTGGCGGTATTCCAATATCTCTTCTATGGTGGAGCCATATTTACTCTTTAAACTATTAATCAGATTTAATCTTCCCTCCACTTCTTTTAATTTTTGGCTATCTAAATCTATTTCGTCTTTATACTTTACAATTTCATTAACAATATCCTCAAATTGGTAGCCTATTTCTTTTAAATTTTCTCTTATCTTTTCTATTCGCCGGTCTAAGGAAGATATCTCTCCCAAATCTATAGAAACTTCGCTTAAAGAATCTCTTACCGAGGCATGTTCTGATCCACCTTCATAAAGAACAAAATTAGCTTTTTCCATGGTCTCAATTATCTTCTCGGCATTTCTTAATACCATCTCTTCCTCTTCTAAAACCTTATCCTCTTCTTTAGCCAATGAAGCTTTGTCTATTTCTTCTAATTGAAATTTTAAAAAATCTATCCGTTTTAAATTTCCCTCTCCATCTTTTATCAACTGAAATAACTTTTTGCTCTTTTCCCGCCACATTCGGTAATTGTCAGCTAATTCTTTTCTATATTTAATAATTTTATCTCCACCCAGATTATCCATCAGGTCAATATGCTTGGAAGAGTCTAAAAGAGATTGATGATTGTGTTGTCCGTGTAAATCAACTAAAAATTTACCAATCTCTTGAAGTGTGGATAAATTTATCAATCGTTGATTAATCCAGCATTTATTCCGCCCTTTCTTATTAACCTCCCGCCTAATAAGTAAAGCTCCCTCTTTATCAACAATTTCCATATCTGAATTTAAATTACTTATTAGTTCTTTTTCTTGAGGAGCTAGCAGAAACAAGCCTTCAACTACTAAACTATCCTCTCCATCTCGAATTAAATCAGAAGTAGCAGAACCTCCCAAAATTAAATCTATCGCCTCTATGATAATAGATTTTCCGGCTCCGGTCTCGCCGGTTAAAACGTTTAACCTTTCCTCAAATTCAATATTTAATTCTTTTATTAAAGCCATGTTCCTTATATTTAATTGAAATAACACTTTTTGTCTTATTCACCTCATAGTATAAATAATTAGTTAGCTGGTTAGTTGGTTAACTGGTTAATTAGTTAGTAACGAACTAACTCTTCCCTGCTAAACGCTAAACGCTCCACGATAGTTTTGCTATCCGTCATTATTCTACCTTCACTCATCACTCATTACTTATCACTCATCACTTATTAATCTGTCCACTCCATCTTAATTTTTCCCGTAAAATAGCATAAAAACTTTTTTCTTTAAAAGTAATTAACCGGGCTTTATGGCCTGATTTTTTTATTATCACTTCATCTTTTGGTTTTAAGATAAA
>JBAUBA010000369.1:0-2038 GCA_049676265.1 Atribacterota bacterium | reverse complement strand
CCGGAAACCTCGGCCCCGGCCTGGACAAAGCGGAATATATTATCAATTAATAAAAGAACGTCCTGCTTGACTTCATCACGGAAGTATTCTGCCATGGTTAAAGCAGCATGTCCTACTCTAAACCGGGCACCGGGTTGTTCGTTCATCTGGGCAAACATCAAGACCGCCTTTTTCAGGACGCCTGTTTCTTTCATTTCCCGATACAATTCTTCTCCTTCTCTGGAACGCTCGCCGATCCCACAAAAGAGGCTTACCCCTTCATGTTCCAAAGCCATATTGTGAATCATCTCCATAATCAGAACCGTCTTGCCGACTCCGGCACCGCCAAATAAACCGGCTTTTCCACCTTTTTCCAAAGGAGCCAGAACGTCAATCACCTTTATCCCGGTCTCATAAATATCTGTCGCCGTAGCCCGTTCGGCAAGAGGAAGAGATTTTTGATATATCGGTACTAATTTTTCAGGCGTTAAAACATCTCCCCCATCAATCGGCTCTCCAAAAACATTAAACATTCTCCCCAATAATCCGAACCCCACGGGCACCTGCAAAGGATGTCCCATGTCAATTATTTCATCTCCCCTTTTTAACCCTTGAGTAGGCTTTAAGGCTATTCCTCTAACCGTATTAGCATCAAGATGAAGGGTTACCTCGATAATCGCTTCGCCGGATTTCAATTGGTAATTAATCTTGGGAAGGAACTGCGGGAAAAAAGCATCAACCACACTTCCTCGAATTGCTTTTATTTGGCCTCTGTTCATTTTCTTGTTATCCATTCAAATATCTCCACAGAAATAATAAATCTGAAAGTTAAAATTTTAGCAGGTAGATTGTTGTATGTTATATTAGATTTTATTTATTATAACATACACAACAACTAAGAAGTTACATTTTTGATAAATGTATTTTCCATTGTGCAGAATATTGGGAGAGGAATCCTTTAAGTCAGGTCTCCCTTGGAATCCTTTGGGCTCAAGTCTCTCTTAGGTCACTCCCGAGTTCCTATTGTCATTCCCGCTTCCCTCTCTGTCATTCCCGCGAAAGCGGGAATCCAGTATCTTTTGTGCTCTCACATTTAGTGTAAAATAAAAAGTTTTATCATTCATTATATGAAAGTTTTTAAACTAACTTAAGGCCTGCTTTAATATCGGATAAAAATCCTTTTCTTCCTCAATTACGGTGATCTTTTCCTTTTTTGCTTCCTCTTTCTGGCTTTCGGTGCAATAACCCCATCCGGCCAAAAAAACGTGAACCCCCAGGGCATCAGTTCCTTTGAGATAGCTCAGCTGGTCATCAATAAAATAAATCTCATCTAATTTGGCACCATATTTTTTAGCGATGGCCTGCATATGCTCTGCTTTATGCTTGCCAAAGTTTTTATCAAAAATATCTTCAATGTCCATTTCAAAACCAAGATATTCCGGTTGAAAGGCACGATGAATGGTTTCCCCACGATTGGAAGTAGCAATGACAACTTTTTGCCCTTCCTGCAAAAATCGTTGAACCCCTTTTATCACTTCATGAAAAACAGGTGACAGAAAAAACCATTTTCTATAACTCTTTTTTTGCCATTTCTCTTTTTCTTCAAAAAATAATTCTCTAAAAAATTGATAATCTAATTGAAGCTGGTTACGATAAGCAACGAATTCCTGTTGGTCTTTAATCTGAAACTGCTCTTCCATCATTTTAATAATAGTGAAAAAATCACCCGATAATTCAATATAAGACCTTAAGCGGTGGTAATCATCCATTTCTTTTTTATATTTTTTTTGCCTCTCTTCCCAATTCTCAAAAGTAAATAATTTCCCACTAAAATTTTTCTTTACTTCCGAACCAAAATATTTACAATAGGCATTATGACTTACAAATAAAGATTTTAAAGCACTGTCACTAATGACCCCGTCAAAATCCACTGCTAATATTTTCATTTTCAATTCTTCCTATCTCTTGAATTAATTGTACTAATTTATGTATTGCTGTTAAATAAATTACTTAAATTATACTATTTCTTTACTGGGTTGCACAATAGGAATTGTGTGTT
>JBAUBA010000368.1:0-7637 GCA_049676265.1 Atribacterota bacterium | reverse complement strand
CGAAGGTAATTTAGCTTTAGCTCAGACCGCCACCTATTTAGCCTGTGCCCCCAAGAGTAATGCCCTCTACAAAGGTTATCAACTCACCCAGGAAGATATTAAGAGGTGGGGACCTCTGCCAGTTCCTCTGGTTATCCGTAATGCCCCCACTACTTTAATGAAAAATTTAGATTACGGTAAAGGTTATAAATATGCACATAATTTTAAGGATGGATATATTATCCAGGAACATCTCCCTAAAGAATTAAAAGGAAGAAAATATTATTTTCCTACCGATAGAGGATTTGAAAAAGAGATTAAGCAAAGGCTGGAAAAGTTAAAGGCTAAATATAAAAATAGTCGTTAGTGAATAGTGAATAGTCGTTAGTGGTAGGGGCAGACCTTGTGTCTGCCCGAGATAAGTAAACGTAGAGCAGGCGTTTCAGCTGTCAAAGATAGATTCCCGCTTTCGCGGGAATGACATAAAAGAGCGCGGAAATGACATAAGGGGCTCGATTCATCAATTCCAAATAATTCCAAATGTCATTGCGAGCGACCATAGGGAGCGCGGCAATCCCAGCATTCCTTATATAATATAAGTAAAAAGGATAAATTTTATGAAAGAAAATATTAAAAATGAAAAAGAAAAAACAATCCTCAAGGAATTAGAGAAAATAAAAGAAGAAGCGATAAACTCTTCCGGTAAAAAATATTATTGTGTTTCAGTAAACCAGGTTAAAGAAATAGCCCGCAAATTTCAAACTAAGTCCCGGGAAGTAGATATGTTAGCCCTGCAAAATGATATAATACCCAAACGATATAAGCGCAATTTAGGAGTGCTTAGTCCTTCCGAACAAATAAAATTGCTTCAGTCAAAGGTAGCTATAATTGGAGCCGGCGGATTGGGTGGAACGTTATTAGAACTTTTAGTCAGGATGGGAATTGGAGAATTAATAATTGCCGACAAAGACATAATAGGAGACAGTAATCTGAATCGACAGATACTTTCTACCGAAACCAATTTAGGGCAGAGCAAGACCGAGGTCGCAGTAAAGAGGGTAAAGGAAATAAATTCCTCTATAGAGATTACCGGACATTCTGTTTTCATTGATTCAGATAACGTGAAAAAAATTATTGAGGGAGCAGAGGTAGTAGTAGATGCTCTGGATAATCTTCCTGTTCGCTTTATACTTCAACAAGCCTGTCGAGAATTAAACATCCCTCTGGTTCATGGAGCTATAGCCGGATTTAATGGCCAGCTTACCACTATCTTTCCTCAAGATAAAGGATTAGAATTAATCTATGGCTCTAATAAAGATTTACCTGAACATGGGAGCGAGGTAGAATTAGGTGCTCCTACTGTGACTCCTGCTCTGATTGCTTCTTTTGAAGCCCAAGAAGTGTTTAAGATATTATTAAAAAGAGGTAAGCTCTTTCGGAATAGATTGCTATATTTAGATATTGAAGAAGGAACTATAGAAATACTAAATTTTTAAAAATAAAATTTGCAAGAAAATTTAAAGAAGGGAATAGCATAATATGAAGACTAAAAAAATAAGAGTAGGACTAGTCTTTGGAGGAAGGTCGGGAGAACATGAAGTTTCATTTTGGTCCGCCTCCTCAATTATTAAAGCAATAGATAAAGATAAATATACCGTAGTCCCTATCGGTATAACCAAAGAGGGCAGATGGATTTCTCCCCAGGACTCTGAATTGGCTCTTCAATCTGGCAAAATCGAAGGGAAGAACACGGTAATTTTATTGAATGACTCTTTCAGTAAGTCCCTGGTTTGTATAGACAATAATCAAAAATTGGATAAAAGCTCGACTTTGGAAAAATTAGATGTAATCTTCCCGATATTACATGGTCCTTATGGAGAGGATGGAACAATACAGGGGCTCTTGGAGTTGGCTAACATTCCCTATGTGGGAGCTGGAGTTGCCTCCTCAGCAATTTCTATGGACAAAGATTTAATGAGAACAATATTTCAACAAAAAGGCTTGCCCATATTAAAATGGATAACCATTAAGAGAAAAGAGTGGCAAAAAGATAAAGAGAAGATCTTTTCTTTAATTCAGGATGGCTTCGAATATCCTCTTTTTGTAAAGCCCGCTAATTTAGGTTCGAGCGTGGGAATAACTAAAGTTCACAAGAAAGAAGAATTAGAAAAGGCCATAGATTTAGCTTCTTCTTATGATAGAAAGATTTTAATTGAAGAGGGATTAGAAGAAGTAAGAGAGATAGAATGCGGTGTTTTAGGTAATGACGAACCCCAGGCTTCAGTAGTGGGTGAGGTCAAACCGGCAGGAGAATTTTATGATTATGATTCAAAATATATAGAGGAGGGGACACAATTAATTATCCCGGCTGATTTACCTCTTGGAGTATCCCAAGAGGTTCAGGAGATTGCCCTTCGTGCTTTTAAAGCTGTTGATTCTGCCGGGATGGCGCGAGTAGATTTTTTTGTCAGCAAAAAAGAAAATAAAATATATTTAAATGAAATTAATACTATCCCCGGTTTTACTTCTGTCAGTATGTATCCTCGCCTGTGGGAGGCGAGCGGCATCCCTTATCCCGAACTCATTGACCGATTAATTCAACTGGCCTTAGAAAGACACCAGGATAAAAAACAGAATAAAATATCCTACGACGAATCAAAACTTTTAAATAAATAACATTAGAGGTGAGGAAATAAGGGTTTAGATTTTTCAAAAATTGGTAATTTGCAACTCTGTTGTAGTTAGGTTGTTATAAAGAATAATAGCATTATCTTATTGGGACTAAAAAAAAGTGATATATATAAAAAATAAATACGATATTAAAATGATGAGAAAAGCAGGGGAATTGGCGGCAAAACTATTAAAGTACATCGAATCTTTTGTTAAAGAAGGCGTTTCTACTTTATATCTAAATGATCTTTGTGAAGAGTTTACTAAAAAGCATGGGGCAATTTCTGCTCCCTTAAATTACAATGGTTTTTCGAAAAGCATTTGTACGTCAATAAACAATGTAGTATGCCATGGGATTCCCTCTGAAAAGGAAATCTTGGAAGACGGTGACATTCTCAATATAGATGTTACCGTTAAATTAGACGGTTATTATGGAGATACATCAAAGACCTACTTAATTGGTAATGTAGACGAAGAAGCAAAATACTTAGTTAGGCGTACAGAGAATGCTATGTATCGGGGAATAAAAGCGGTGAAGCCGGGAAAATCCCTTTATGAAGTCGGTAAAGCAATAGAAAAGTACATCAGTAAATTCGGTTATTCAATCGTGCGTGATTTTGTAGGGCACGGTATTGGAAAAAGTTTTCATGAAGACCCACAAGTTTTACATTACTACAGCTTACGAAATAAAATCAGGCTTCAGGAAGGAATGATTTTTACCATTGAACCAATGATTAATATGGGAAAGTCATATGAAGTTAAGGTGTCTTCAGAAGATGGTTGGACAGTAACAACTGAGGATGGAAGTCTTAGTGCTCAGTTCGAGCATACTGTTCTTGTAACTTCTAAAGGTGCAGAAATTCTAACAAAGGCCTAAAATTGGTTTAACCAAGTTATGACCTTTTTATCTAATGGGACATACTCCGTTGGAACACGATTCATCTCCTACATCAATTTCTGTTTCTTCCTTTTCATATTTTGAGATAAGCGAAGGAATAAAAGGTAACATTTCTTTTACTCTCTTCTCATATTCTTTTTTTGTTATCGCCTCATAAGGCATTTGAGCATAAAAACTATTATCTAAAGAGACAAAACTTACTGCTACTACTTCATCCCAATTATTCCATAACCATTCTTCTACTTCTTCCCATTCATGGTTTTGCACGTGAACAGTAATAGAAGTATTATGATCTGTATATTCTTTTTGGAAAGAACGATAAATTTCTAATTGTTCTATAGCGGAAACATCTTTTTTGGTTTTCCCTTCCGGAGCGCAACAAGGAAAAGAGATTACCTTTGTTTGGCAATTTTCCTCAGTTTGTCCATTCTCGGGTTTTATATCATATCCTAATTCTTCACAAACCTTAAGCAAGGGGTCATTAGCATTAATACGAACCCTCCTGATAAAATAAGGAGAATGAGAATGATGTACTCCACTGGAAACGGTTGGTAATTGCGAAAGAGTACCTTCCGGTTTCACTGTGGTCATAAGCAAAGGAGGTTCAACTCCTAACTTTTGCGCATAGGACTCCGCTTCTTGATGAACAATATCTCTTAATTTTTTCCGTAATTCCGATTCTATTTCTTTATTCATTGTAGTAGCATTTACCATATCTTGCCATCCAGTCAAACTGCAGCCTACCAACCTATCTCTTTTTTGTTTTATATCCCATTGATCTAACTCTAAATCTAAAAAGGTCATCCGAAACCCTGCTCGCAAAGAAAGCCGTTGAGCTTCAAATAATTTATTCTTATCTAATTTACCGTTATGTACAAAACTTAATACATTTACTGTAGTCAAATTACACATTTGGTCTCTATCAAGCAGCACCTCCATACAGGGATTAGCTCCTTGCAAATTAGGTCTTCTTTTAGCGGCTGCTTCTGCATTCATAAAACCAGGCTCGCCACTATATCTCATTTGCTTTACATGCCAGGAAAGTTGTTCCCGAGTTGGTTTAGAAGTATAAAAAATACTATTGTTACTCATTTCTCGATAGGAAATAGCTTCATTTTTTATCCATTTACCATCCACTTGTTCATAGAGATTATTCTTAGCATTTAAAATACTCTGGTCATCTTTATCGAATAACACCACTTCACTGGTCCGCCTGACTCCTCCTACTACTACATTTTGGCCAATGATATTAGCTATATCCAGACAATCTATCGGCCGCAATTTTTTTAAATTACCATAACAATTTATTTTCACTGTTTTATCGATTTTAGAAAACATCTCTCTTAAGCTTTCGTATCCGGAAGCAGTACCACCAAAAGTTTTTAACTTTTCTCCTTTTGGTCTGACATTATTATAATTAAAAATAATAGTTTTTATTTCCCGGTATTCATTTTTATATAGTATGCTTAAATAATAATCTAATGATTCCACCCAACCTTCTTTGCTATCTCCGATTATAATATGGGAGGTATTATTTTCAAAAGTGATACTGGTTAAATCTTCTCTCCTCTCTTTAGGTAAAGGGGAATATAATTCGTGTATAATCTTTATGTTTGTTCTTATTTTTGGTAATTTTTTTACATCTGATTTTAAAACTCTTATTCCCACTCCAGATCCGATCATTAACAGGTAAAACAAATCTTTAAAGGCATTAAAATTATCTAAGACTATAAAGCTGCAATTAAAATTTGCCATGGGATATTTTGAGCTTACTTCTGTCCCTCCAATCCAAAGGCTTCTACCGGCTAAAAATTGTCTTAAATGAAAAACATTATCGTAGAGAAGTTCGGCTTCACGCTGTGTAGTTTTAACCAAACTGCAATTAAATTCTACTGTTCTTCTTACCGTTTCCCACCAATATTCTCTTCTTTTTTCGAGAGGTAACCATCGGGAATAAGTTCGGTAATAAACAAATTGACCTAATTGAGTGGGAAAAGGATTGGGAAGATGTTTATATTGGCTGATAAAGTCATCCGTTAACAACTTGTGGTTTTTTTTAGGAATTTCTCTTAATTCGTCACGCTGTTTTCTATATAAGATATAAATTTTTGCAACATCTTTCCTTTCACTATTCATCAGTTCTGTTTCTACCTGTTCCTGTATATCATTAACTGTTACACTTTCTTTGGAAGCCTGCAAGTCTTTTTTTATTTTTGCAGCAATAGATACACATAGCTCTTTATCTACTCCCTTTATGGTTTCGCGCATTGCCTGAGTAATAGCATTTATTATCTTATTCGGATCAAAATATTGTACTGTATTATTACGTTTAATTACTTCTATCATTTTTTTCTCCCCATTATCGTGACAAGGGATGACTTATCCCATTTTTAATATTTTAACATAAAAAAATAAAAATCAGGGAAAAATAAATAATAAATATCAGAAAATATTTTTGTGTAAATAATCTAATGATTATCTCCCAAAAACTAAAGTTTCTCTCTATTTCTATTTACGCAATAAGATATAATTCCCTGTTTTTACTTGAAAATGAAGCTTAAACTTGCGATAATACTAAAATGAGACTTTTATATTGAAAGGAGGGAATAAAAATGATTAAGGATTTAATTAGAAAAAATAGAACCTACAGAAGATTTTACGAAGATGTTCCAGTCAATAGAAAAACTTTAGAGGAACTGGTAGATTTAGCCAGACTTTCGGCATCTGCTTCCAATAAGCAGTCTTTAAAATATGTTTTATCTTGTGAAAAAAATAAAAATGATTTAATTTTTCCTACTTTAGCCTGGGCAGGTTATCTTAAGGATTGGCCGGGTCCGATCGAAGGGGAAAGGCCTTCTGCCTATATCGTGATATTGAATGATACAGAAATTACTAAAAATTACTGGTGTGACCCGGGTATTGCTGCCCAAAGCATTCTTCTGGGAGCAACCGAGAAGGGCTTAGGGGGGTGTCTATTTGCCTCGGCAAAAAGAGATGAACTGAGGTCTGCCTTAAAAATTACCGAAAGATATGAGATTCTGTATGTATTGGCCATTGGTAAACCTAAAGAAAAAGTTGTGCTTGAAACAGTTGGCCCCGAGGGAGACATAAAATATTGGCGGGATAACCAGGGAGTCCATCATGTACCTAAAAGAACTCTTGAAGAGATTATTATTAAATGATTTAAAGTAATAGATAAGTGTGTTATTATTTAAAATAAAAATAAATCAGAAAATAGGTTACTGTCTATAAGACAGCCTATTTTTTATTATGAAAGGAAAACATGAGTAAAAATCCAATTACTACAATAAATATGGAAAATGGAAAATCGATAACAATTGAGCTGTACCCCGAGATTGCTCCCGATACTGTAAATAATTTTATTTCACTTATAAAGAAAAAATTTTATGATGGTCTTTTATTTCATAGAGTTATTGCCGATTTTATGATTCAAGGAGGGTGTCCTAAGGGAACAGGAACCGGTGGGCCTGGCTATAAAATAAAAGGGGAATTTTTATCGAATGGTTTTAAGAATGATTTAAAACATAAAGAAGGCGTGATAAGCATGGCGCGTAGCAGCGAGCCAAATAGTGCAGGCTCGCAATTTTTTATAATGCACAAAGATGCACAACATTTGGATGGAAATTATGCAGCATTTGGTAAAGTAATTGAAGGAATGGATGAAGTTGATAGAATGGTAAATGTTAAGAAAGATAGAAATGATAAGCCGTTTATTTCAGAGATTGTAAAGGTAATAACTGTTAACTGTTTTGGAGAAGATTATCCTGAACCCGAAATAGAAATGAGTTAAAAAGAGGACAGGTTAATTTTTCTATCTTTTCTTTCTCTTTCTTAACTCGATACTATATTAAATATTTTTGACGAAATAGAAATATTGTGTTACTATTTTGATAATAGTAATACTAATAGGAGAAATTAATGTCCGATATAATCCGCTTCGGAGTATCCTTAGAAAAAGAACTTTTAGAAAAATTTGATAAACTTATCAAAGAAAAAAAATATTCCAATCGCTCGGAAGCGATTAGAGATTTAATTAGAGAAAATTTAGTTAAGAGAGAATGGATAGAGG
>JBAUBA010000367.1:0-3400 GCA_049676265.1 Atribacterota bacterium | reverse complement strand
AATTAATAATCTTTTCATAATTTTCCTACTATTTTTTGTATAGTTTAATTTTCCCTTTCACAAGGTCTTCCTTTGGAACGTCTATCTATAATAATATCTAAAACCTCAACCATCCGGTTAAGAAATTCCTCAGATCCTATAGGTTTTCCGCCAAAAGCTGCCGGATCATTGAACTATACAGCTACCCACTATCACATAACCTAGATTTTGTTACATTTCAAGACCCTTTTACCTTTCCCTTGTGCTGAAATTCTTTTCTCCCTGGAAATATTTCTTATTTTAGCTTTTAACTGCATCGCATTTCTCACAGTAAAATCTCCATAAATTGTCGTATGATTTTTTCAACCTTAAACAATTTTGCATATTTCATAAGCATGGTAATATTATTATCTTTCCTAACTACATAACGTTTTAAAGCATTGTTTAACATTTCAGTATCTATTTGATTTCGACTTCTAACTATATCTACAATTGTTCTCTCAATATTATAGGTGCTAATATTTCTTCCAAAACTAGATAATAATTCTACTTTACCGATATCATGCAAGTTTTTATGAACATAAAATGTGAATATACCTTCTTCTTTGAGTGATTTTACATGGTATCTATTTGGAAAAGTCATTGTATAATGATTTGGTGTTGTATCTGTTAAATCATGTAGATACAAAGCTGTCCCATGCGAATAAATTCCTTTACGATATCTTGCTTGAATTCTAAACATTTCGTCATCAAAAGCATCAGCGGTTAAATATACGCCTCTTTCAATTTTTTCTATAAACCCTTTTTTGACTAAGATTGATAAATAAATTCTTGGAATCCCCAATTTATCTACCTGCGATGATAATATTAATCCTCTATTATCTTTAATAACCTCAATCAACTTCTCTTCATGATTCATACCAACACCACCTTTTTACATTTACACGTTTATTGTATTCTGTTTACGTTTATTTGTAAAGAGTGAGTTAACTGTAAACCGAGACACATTCTATTTTTTCTATGGTTTAGCTTTCCATTTTACGAAGTCTTCCTTAGGGATGTCTATCTATAAGGAAAGACCCTCTTTTGTTATATTGTTTGAACTGAAAATGTTATACTATAAAAAGTGAACGATACAATCCAGTATGAATCTAAGGTAATTACCAGTTACCGATTAAGACATTGTTATCTATTACTAATATAAAAGGGAAATATATTACTAATTTAGAATATGAATAAAAAAAGTTTCCTATAAAAAAAATCATATACCTATAGACTTATTAGACAGAAATTAATAATGAAACTACCATAAAAACAAAGTGTAAAGTGGTGAGTTAAATGGAAAATCTCGTTGTTCAAATAAAAAATTATGGAATCGTAACCTCAACAATTAGAGCTTTAGGGTTTATTTTACGCAAAACTATTGGATTTATTTGGGGAACTGAGATCATTTATGAATACTTACTGGAAATGCCAATTAAGAAAATAGAGCCAAAAATTAAAGTGACTATTAGAGCGGCTACAGAAGATGATTTAGATAAATTCAAGGGGATAGTCAATGAAAGGAAAATTAAACTTTTTAAAAAAAGATTTAAGAAAGATAGAATATGTTTTATGGCTTTAGATCAGGAAAAAATTGCATATTTTGGATGGATAAGTTTTGATGATGAATATGAAAGTATTTTTCAGATTATAGTTAAAGTAAACGATAAAGAAGCCTATTGGTTTGATTGTCATACCATACCGGAATATAGACGTAATGGATTACATAGTGCTATAACCGCAAAGGCCTTAATCTATCTTAAAGATAAAGGATGTAAAAAAGTTTTAACACATGTTATGAAAAATAATATTTATTCACGGAAAGCTTTTAAAAAAGTAGGTTTTAAAGAAAAAAGAATGGTAACTTTAATTAAAATATTTAATTTTAAACATTATATAGTTCGTGATTTTAAAGGTAAATTGTAAATTTTTTTATTTTAGATGTCTCTGAAAACTATATTTTAATATTGGTTACAATTAATGTCTTTTTTGTAAAGAGCTTTGGAGTCGGGCTCCACAGCTTCACATTTTTATCAATCCTCATACTCGATTTGATCATAAAGTCATTTTCCTTATATTTTCCGCTTTAATCAAGACAAGGACACATCCTATTTTTCTGCAGTAAGGCATGACCGTCTATCCGCAATCCGCAGTTAAATTTTTATTCTATTTGGTGATTTTTCGTTTGTTGTAACCTCTTTCATCGAACGGTTGAAGTTTTTCTATCCACATTTCTTCAAGCATTTTCAAGTCATCGGCGTAGTCCATTTTTACATCTTCTTTAGGTTTAAGATAATCAATGATCTCAAAAGAGAAATTAGTTTTACCGGTTTCATTAAAATCCTTTTGAAGAGCTTTGTTTATATGGGATCCGAGAGCAAGCTGAAATTTACATCCATTTATTTTCCCTTGTATATTTAGTCCGGCATCTATAAATATCTTTCCACTTGTAAGATTCTTTACCTGGAAGATACCCATTGGTAGTACAGTCTGTTTATATTGTTTTTTCAATTCTTTTTTGTTCATTTTAGCATCTTTCTTATGTAAATTAGTGAGAAGCTTGGTGCGTATTTGCAGAAAACTTATAGAAACTTATGGTGGTCTTGCAATATCACTTTTCATATCCCCCCCAATTTTTTTAATATCAAGAAAAATCGTTTGTATAATATTTCTTCTGGAAGCGATGTAATAAATTGCTCCTTAAAATTATATCCGTAATGGTCTGGTCATGTTTTCAATAGAACATATCCTTTGTTATATTTCAAGACCTGACCCTATAAACTGACTATAAACTCACTTTTGACTTGAGCACCTTTCCTATTCATCTAATTTATTGTGGCAACTCTGGCAGAAATTGCGCGGCCAGGCTGCTTGCCCACGCGCGAATCGCCTCCCAATCCCGCAAGTCACTTGCCGGCATCTTCTTGAGGACGGGAATGAGATTATAGGGGAAGCGCAGCTTCGCCGGGTCGAACTTTCCGCCAACGATCTCAACAGAGACCGGAGTAAGCCAGGGAAACTTTGCCAGTTCCAAATCGAATTTTACTCGCACTTCCTGCCATGCATTCTCGTCTCCTTTGTCAAAAGGGCCACCGGCGAAAATTGCTACTGGTAAATTGTCAGCCAGAATTTTCCGGTGCTGGGACAAAAAATGGCGCGCATCCTTATGCCAGTGAAACATATAGAGCGGGGCACCCAGCACAACCGCACTATATCCTTCAAGTATCCGCACATTACGTATCAGTTGAAGATCCACTGCCAGCCCTTGGCTGCGAAGCGTCTCCGAGATAACCTCGGCTATCTCCTGCGTAGAGCCATATGAAGAAGCATAAGCTACGAGAACTTTCGTTTCCATCTGATTTATTCTCCTTTTGAAAGA
>JBAUBA010000366.1:0-2024 GCA_049676265.1 Atribacterota bacterium | reverse complement strand
TGGTAATAAAGGGTGCTGGGAAATATTTGCTTCAGAAAGCTATATTGTAAATAAGTATTTAAAATTATCTAATAGCAATAAAGAATTGACCAAGAAAGAGATATATCAATTAGGAAAAAATGGTGATAAAAAAGTCATTGAGATATTTAAGGAAGCAGGAAGAAATATAGGTATAGGATTAGTGAATATTATTAATGGGCTTAGTCCTGAATTGTTAGTAATTGGCGGAGGGATTGTCGAGATAAAAGATTATATTTATGATGAAATCGTTAAAAAACTTGAAGAAAGTGCTTTATCTGTTTCGTATAAAAAGGCAGAAATTAAATTTAGTAAATTAGGTAGTTTAGCTGCAGTTTATGGGATGGCTGATTTAATTATTAATGAGAGAATTAAATTCATTTAATATGAGTTTTAAAGATAAAATAATAAATTTAATAAACAAAGGTTAAAGATTAGGTATTTTTTATGGATTATCTGTTAGGATTAGATATCGGTACCAGTGGGGTGAAAGCCTTATTGGTGTCCCCGGAAAGTAAGATTATTTTCAGTAAAACAGAATCATATCCCCTGGTAACCCCCCACTCCGGTTGGGCCGAACAATCTCCCTATGATTGGTGGAAAGCTACTGTAAAAGTAATAAGAAAAACAATATCTCATAATCCTATTGACCCTAACCGGATTAAGGGAATAAGCCTATCCGGACAGATGCACAGTTCAGTCTTCCTTGATGAAAAGATGGAAGTCATTAGGCCGGCCATCCTCTGGAGTGATACCCGTACTTCCGAACAATGCAAAGAGATTTATGCTATAGCAGGAGGATTGGATCAGCTCATCGGTTATGTATCTAATCCCGCCCTGGAGGGGTTTACCGCTCCCAAGATATTATGGTTAAAAGAAAATGAACCGGAAAATTATAAAAAGCTTAAACATATCCTTTTACCCAAAGATTATATCCGCTACAGGCTAACCAATGAGTTGTTCACCGAAGTCTCTGATGCTGCCGGTACTCTACTATTTGACGTGATAAAAAAGAGATGGTCTACCGGCCTACTAAAAAAACTGGAGATTGACCCAGGTTTACTCCCCCCGGTACTTAACTCATTCGATTTGGCTGGGAAGATAACTAAAAATGTAGCTGAGCAAACCGGATTAAAATTTAAAACTCCGGTAGTAGCCGGAGGAGCTGATAATGCCTGTGGGGCAGTGGGAAGTGGCATTACCCAGGAAGGAAGGGTGATGGTCAGCATCGGTTCTTCAGGGGTAGTCTTAGCCCAGACCAATAATCCTCAACCTGATCAAGAAGGCAGAATACACCTCTTTAATCATGCCTGCCCAGATAGCTGGTATATGATGGGGGTAATGCTATCAGCCGGTATGTCCTATGAATGGTTACAGAAAAAATTATTTAACCGTAGCTTAGATTATACTAAATTAGATCAATTGGCAGAAGAGATAAACCCTGGTAGTGAAGGATTGATCTTTTTACCTTATCTTTATGGAGAAAGAACTCCCCATAATGATGCTAATGCCCGTGGGGTATATTTTGGTATATCCGGTAAACATGACCGAAGGCATTTTACCAGAGCTGTCTTAGAAGGAGTAACCTTTGCCCTAAAAGATTCTCTGGAATTAATCAAAGATAAAGGGGTTAAGATTAAAGAGATAAGGGCTATCGGAGGGGGAGCGAAGAGCAGGGTATGGCAGCAGATATTGGCGGATATCTTGGGTGAAGAGATAAACCTATTAAATGTAGAGGAAGGACCTGCTTTTGGAGCTGCTTTGATTGCCGGAGTAGGTGTTGGTGTATATAGTAGTTTTGCAGAAGCAGTGAATAGAATGATTAAAGTTGAAAAGACTATCATTCCCAGGACTCAAAATAGCGAAAGGTATAATCAATATTATCAGCTATATAAGAAATTATATTACAGTTTAAAAGAAGATTTTAAAGAATTGAAAAAATTAACCGATTCTACCTGATTTGCTTTCCTTAAACTTTAGATTAGTTGGAGGACAAAATGGTAAAA
>JBAUBA010000365.1:0-2875 GCA_049676265.1 Atribacterota bacterium | reverse complement strand
CTTTTTACCCGATTATAGATAGTCTGGGAATCAGCATAAAGGCAGATTATTTGTCCTCTCTGGTCTAGTATCCTGGCATTATCCGAAGAAAGCAGAGTTCCCCCGCCGGTAGCAATCACCATATTTTCTTTCTGAGATAATTCTTTTACTAATTTATTCTCTTGTGCTCGAAAATATTTTTCCCCGTATCCGGTAAAAATATCTGCTATGCTCGTTCCCTGGCGTTCTTCGATTATCCGGTCCATATCTATAAATTCCATTTTTAATTTTCGAGCTACCTCTTTTGCCACCACACTCTTGCCGGTACCCATAAAACCGGTAATGATAATATTACTCTTCATATCTTTTGGAGCCTCTTCTTGTAGTTTTTGAAATTTTCCTTAATTTCCAGTAAAGAATCCCCACTAAATTTTTCCAGAAATGCTGTAGCTATCTCCCAGGCTGCCGCCTCTTCTCCTACTACACTGGCTGCTGGGACAACACATATATCAGACCTTTGATAGATTGCCCTGGTCTCTTTTTTGGTGGCAAAGTCAATGGAACGAAGAGGATTAATCAAAGTAGGTATAGGTTTAAGATAAGCTCTGATTACCACCTTTTCCCCATTGGTCACTCCACCCTCTATACCGCCAGCCCGATTGGTCTTTCGGTAATATCGAAAGGAATCTTTTTCTGATTCTTCCGGTGCAAAGATTTCATCGTGGACAGCTGAACCTTTTTTCTCCGAAGCTTCTATTCCTTCACCTATTTCTACCGCCTTTACCCCCGGTATGCTCATAAAAGCTGAAGCCAGGCGAGCATCTAGGCGTCTATCCCACTGGGCATAACTTCCCAAGCCTATGGGAACATTGGTAATCACCACTTCAAATACCCCGCCTAAAGTATCTCCTTTCTCCCGAGCCCTGTCAATTTCCCTACACATTCCAACTGATGCTATCCCGTCTATACAATATACAGGGGATTTATTAATCTCTGTCTTAATTTTTGAATCAAAAGAAGTAATCCTTCGGGCTTTGACCTGACCAATCCTTAATACATAACTGTAAATTTCTATATTGAACTCTGCTAAAAGAGTGCCGGCTGCTGAACCGATAGCTACTCTCATGGCAGTCTGCCGGGCACTGGCTCTTTCTAAAACTTTCCTTACATCTTTAAATCCATATTTTATAGTACCGGAAAAATCTGCATGCCCTGGTCGAGGAATAGTCAAAGGAGGATATTCCTTTTCTTGCCAATTCTCCCAATCTTTATTTTTTATCATTAGACCGAGAGGACTTCCTATAGTCTTTCCTTCTACCAATCCGGATAATACCTCTGCTCGGTCCTGTTCAATCTTCATCCTCTCTCCTCTGCCATAACCCCCTTGACGTCTTTTTAGATTAAGATTGATATTTTCTTCGCTTAAGGAAAGACCAGCTGGCAATCCTTCTATTATTCCTAATAAACATTTTCCGTGAGATTCTCCTGCATCAAGAAATCTTAGCATTTCGTATTTTCTCCCTTCTCATTGACTTTCAAGCAATATAAGTAATTCTTTTAATCATTTCTGATACTTCTTTCCCTTCCACTTTAAGTCCGCTCCAGAGATAGAAACTCTCTATACCCTGATAAACCAACATCGGTAAACCGTTAATTATCTTTGCCCCTGCCCCCTCCGCTTGCTTTAATAAAAGGGTCTTTACCGGGTGATAGATAAGGTCATAAACTAAGAGATTAGGGTGAAACAATTTTTCATCAGGCAAAGGAGTATTGTTGAGTTGAGATGCCATCCCTACGGAAGTAGCATTAACCAAAAGATTAGCTTCTTTTATTTTATCTTTCAAATCGTTCTGCTCAAAAGAAAATATATTAATACTGCTTTTTGGGAAAAAAGGTGAAAGATTTTGTTTAATCTTTTTAGCTTTTTCTAAAGTTCGATTAAAGATACTTATTTCTTCTATTCCCTCCTCTAAGAGGGAATAAGTTACTGCGCGAGCAGCTCCTCCTGCCCCCAAAATAACTGCTTTTTTTTCTTTTATGACAAACTTTCCATTGTCCTGCAGGCTTTTTTTAAACCCAATCATATCGGTATTGTAACCGGTGAGAATTCCTTTATTATTGACAATAGTATTTACCGCTCCAATTCTTCGGGCAGATTCTTCTACTTCATCTAAAAATTCAATTACTCTCTCTTTGTAGGGAAAAGTAATGTTTACCCCTCTTACATTTAAGGCTCTTATACCTTGAATGGCTTCGCCTAAATCGGTTTCTGCTACTTGAAAAGGTAAATAACAAAAGTTTACAGAATGTTTGAGTATTATTTGGTTATGGAAAAGCGGAGAAAGACTGTTTTCTGTATTTTCACCGATCAATCCAATTATTTTAGTCTTTCCGTTTATTTCTTTTTTCATTTAGGTTCACACCCCATCTTAATCCTTTATAGAGATTACTTCACTATGTTCGCAATGACAGATTAAAAATTAATCAAATTTTGTAAAATCTTTTCAAATCCGGGGAAAGATATATCTATACATTCTGAATTTCTGATCACAGTTTTTCCTTCAGCTAATAAAGCCGCCACTGCTAAAGACATGGCAATTCGGTGGTCATTATAACTTTCGCAAACTGCCCCTTTTAATTTGGAAGGTCCCTGCACTATAAAGCCATCGTCTTTTTCTTTAATATCTGCTCCTATCTTTTTCAATTCGCTGACTATTGCCTTTATCCTATCGGTTTCCTTTACTCTTAATTCCTTTGCACCGCTTACCACCGTTTTACCCTGCGCTTGAGTTGCCGCCACCGCAATAAGGGGTAATTCATCGATCAAGAAAGGTATATTTTCTTTCTTAATCTCTACTCCCTTTAGTTTTGAATATTCTATCATTAAATCAGCCTG
>JBAUBA010000364.1:0-1800 GCA_049676265.1 Atribacterota bacterium | reverse complement strand
CCAGCCAAAGAATAAATACTATTTTCATTTAAATACTTCCAAACTCTTTCGGTTTCTTCCTTATTCTTAAACTCTACTAAAACAAAATTTGCTTGGGAATCATAAGCAGAAAATCCCAGCTCATTTACCTGCCTTACAAATTTATCTCTTACTTTCTTCATTTTTCCCCAAACTTCTTGATAGTAATCTAAATATTTCAGGGCCTTTTCCGCAGCTTTCTCGGCCAGTCTGTTTACCCTGAAATATTGGCCAAAAGCTGCCAATCTTTTTATATTTTGGGGATTAGAAACGGCAAAACCTAAACGCAATCCCGCCAGACCAAAATTTTTAGAAAAACTTCGGGAAATAATTAAATTTTCATATTTATCTATCAGGTCCACTACGGTCTCTCCTAAATATTCATAATTACATTCATCAACTACTACCATCCCTTTTGCCTTTCGCAAAATATCAATTATATTTTCCCGGGGAATTCTCGTTCCGGTAGGATTATTAGGATTGCAGAGCCATACCAATGAAGCTTTGTCTAATTGTTCGGCAGAATAATTAATGGTATATTCGCCATTCTGTAAACAATTAGCCAAAACTTTAGGTAAACCTTCTCTATCTGCACTCGCCTCATATTGAGAAAAAGTAGGAATGGGAATTAAAACCTCTCCCTTGTAAGCTCGAGTAACTATTTCAATAACCTCATCCGAACCATTAGCAGGCAAAATATTTTCCACCTTTACTCCCACATATTCAGCTAATACCTGTCGTAATTTAGCATATTCTCCCCCTGAAGGATAGCGGTTAATGTCCTTCAGCTCCTCGGATAATTCCTTTAACATCCCTTCGGGCAAAGGATATTTAAAATAAGATTGGGTTAAATATATTTTTTCTTTTTCCCTTGGTTTCATAACTTTATCTCTTTCCCTTTCAATCTTTCGCAAATCTGCTTCTCCCAAACCAAAGTAATGCCCAATCTCATGGATAACCACTTTTCTGACAGATTCCTTTATTTCTTCTTTGTTTTTACAGCGAACTTCTATGGGTTTTTTAAAGATAATAATCTTATCAGGCATAACATTCCTATACCAGATACCTCTTCTGGTATAAGGTACTCCCCGATAAAGACCCAAAAGACCATAGGGTGATTTTATCTTCATCTCCCTAAGAAGTTCCTGGGAAGGCAAGCTTTCAACCACAACAACAATATTTTCCATCCTTTCTCTGAATTTTTCAGGAAGGGTGCTTATTGCTTCAGTTACTAATTCCTCAAATTCTTCTTCGGTTACTTTCATTTTATTTCATTATCTCTTCTTTTAAATTGTTTATAAATTCTTTCACTTTCTGCATATATTGCTCCCTTGCCACTTCTCGTGAGGTCAGCGTAAGTAAAGCAAGCGGGGTCTTTTGACTAATATTTTCATTGAAAACACCCCTTCCCCAGTCCCTTGTGATAAAAAATATCTAATTATTTTTACCCTGCTGCATCATATTTTGCATCATCTCTTGCATATTTGGGCCTGATACTTCTACTTTATCTGCATCGAACAGGTCATCAGAAAGTCCCTGATTTGTTTCGAAAGATTTAAGAAGAATAGTCATCATCGGTAATTCATCCATAAACCCTTCAGTCTTGTATGCTAATTCCCACTCACCTTTAATCTTTCTAAAATCTGAAAATATCATCCGCATTGTTTCTCCGGAATCACTTTTATTCTCTGTTTGAACTAAAAATAGATTATTTTTATCCACCCATATTTTGTTATAAAGAGAATCTCCCTCTGCCTCTATCTCAAGAACATAACATTCTCT
>JBAUBA010000363.1:0-4256 GCA_049676265.1 Atribacterota bacterium | reverse complement strand
CAATGTATTTTGTGCTCAAAGACAAGGAAAGCCAAATAAAATGTGTGATGTTTAGGGGGAATAATAGTACTTTACGATTTATGCCAGGGGACGGAATGAAAGTTAAGGTACGGGGAGATGTTAGTGTTTATGAAAAAAGAGGAGAATATCAACTGTATGTAAGGGAAATAATAGAGGCTGGGAAGGGTGAACTTTATTTGGCTTTTGAGAGACTGAAGGCAAAGTTAAGAGATGAAGGACTTTTTTCAGAAGAAATTAAAAAGAAATTACCGCTCATTCCCCATCATATTGCAGTGATAACTTCACCTACCGGCGCAGCCATTAGGGATGTTATAACTATCTCATTAAGAAGATTCCCCAATCTTTCAATTTTAGTGGTTCCTTCCTTGGTACAAGGGGCATTTTCCGCCAAAGAACTTGCTAAAAAGATAGATTTTTTAAATCAATATTTTAAAGATTTAGATTTTATTATTATCGGCCGAGGAGGAGGTTCATTGGAAGAGCTATGGGCTTTTAATGAGGAAATTTTAGCTCGCAGTATCTATAAATCAAAAATCCCTATTGTTTCGGCAGTAGGTCATGAAACAGATTTTACTATTTCTGATTTTGTAGCTGACCTGCGTTCTCCCACTCCCTCTGCGGCAGCTGAAATGACCATACCGGATAAAAATAATCTGAAAAATAATTTAAATTTATTAATAAGCAAAATGAGCAGAGCAGTAAAAAGAAACCTTGAGTTAAAAACAGAAATATTAAATTCTGCTGGTAAAAACCTTAAACACCAGGGACCGGAAAATAAAATAAACCAATATTACCAATATATTGATGAATTTAGTGCTCGTTTAAATTCAAGAATTAGGCATCGGATAGAATTATTTGAAGAAAGAATAAAAAAGGATTCCCAAAGATTGGACTCTTTAAGTCCCTGGGCAATCATTGAAAGAGGATATAGTATCTGTAGAAAAATGCCTGGCAAAGAGATTATTAAAAGGCTGGAACAAATTGAAGTTGGTGCAAAAATAGAAGTTATTATCAGTGATGGAAAAATATTAAGTAAAGTAGAAAAAAAGGAGGTTGTTTCAAGTTGAAAAATAAGAAAAAAATAGAAGATATCCCTTTTGAAGAATATTTAAGAAAGTTAGAAAAAATCGTACACCAGTTAGAAGAAGGTGAACTTACCTTAGACGAATCAGTCAAGACCTATGAAGAAGGAATGAATATATCAAAAATATGTTTGGAAGAGTTGAATAAAACTAAAAAGAAAATAGAGCAATTGATCATTAAGAGTGAAGAGAGCTATTCTACCAAGCCTTTTTCCGAAAGAGAAGGAGAAGATGCCATTAATGAGTTTTAAAAAATATCTGGAAAATAAAAAAAATATCATAGATAAGGCCTTAGATGAATATTTGCCACCGGAAGAAAAACCACCTTCAATTATTCACAAGGCTATGCGCTATAGTGTTTTTGGTGGTGGCAAGAGAATTAGGCCAATTTTAACTTTTGCAGCAGCTGAACTATTTGGAAATGATATTGAAAAGGTAATAAGAGCAGCATGTGGAATCGAATTAATTCATACTTTTTCATTAATCCATGATGATCTCCCTTGTATAGATAATGATGACTTTAGACGGGGGAAACCAAGCAATCATAAAGTATTTGGAGAGGCCATAGCTTTATTGGCAGGGGATGCCCTTTTAATTTCCGGATTTGACTTAATCATTAAAAATTCTGAAGTACAAAAGATAAAAAAACAATTAATACTAAAATTGTTAAAAGAAATATCTTTCTATATTGGCACTAAAAACATGTTAGGGGGGCAAGTAGAAGATATAAGCTTAAAGAGCGAAGATATTAAAAAAGAAGATCTAATTAATTTATACATGAAAAAAACTGCTGCTTTAATTTGTTTTTCCGTTAGGGCAGGAGCAATATTATCCGGAGCAAACCCAAAGCAACTTAAGGCTTTAACTAAATATGGTGAGAATATTGGATTAGCTTTTCAAATTGTTGACGATATGCTCGATATCATGCAAGATCAAAGGGATATGCGGAAACCTAATTATGCTAACAAATATGGGATAAAAGAATCTAAAAGTGAATCAGAGAGATTGATTAAAGAAGCAAAAGATTCTTTACAAATATTTAATCATAAAGGGGAAACATTAAAAAATTTAGCCGATTATTTACTAATGAGAAAAAAATAAAAGAAGTATATTGTATATCGTATGTCGTATATCGTTAAGAAGAAAAAAAACAGGAACCGGATTAGTATATAGTATTTAGCAATATAGCAGTTAAAATATGGGAGTAAATGATTTAGAAATATAAATATTTGCATCTTGTTTCTCTGGCGAAATACGCAATACGATATACGAAATGCGAAACAATTGGAGGAGAAATGTTTAGATCGAACAATCGAAAATATAATGAAATACGGCCGATGAAGATTACCAGAAATTACATAAAATATGCAGAAGGGTCTACTCTTATGGAAATGGGGGGTACCAAAATAATATGTACCGCTTCAGTTGAAGACAAAGTGCCCTTATTTTTAAGAGGAAAAAAGAGTGGTTGGATTTCAGCTGAATACTCTATGATACCCAGAGCAAATCAAATTAGAAATATCAGGGATTCGGTTAAAGGAAAAATAAGCGGAAGGTCTTCTGAAATTCAAAGACTCATAGGGAGATCTCTAAGATCAGTCGTAGATGTAATGGAATTGGGGGAAAGAACTATTTGGATAGACTGTGACGTAGTTCAAGCCGATGGTGGAACCAGAACCTCAGCTATTATCGGTTCTTTTGTTGCTCTATTTGATGCTTTAACTTTTCTGAAGGCTGAAGGGCACCTTGAGGCTATTCCCATAAAAGATTATATTGGGGCAGTTAGCGCGGGTATAGTCGACGGCGAAATTTTATTAGATTTAAATTTTGAAGAAGATTCTCATGCCCAGGTCGATCTTAACATGGTCATGACTGAAAAAGGAGAAGTAATAGAAATACAAGGTACGGCGGAAGGTAAGCCTTTTTCTAAAAGAAATTTAAAGGAATTGATTCAATTGGCAGAGACAGGAATAAAACAGATAATCGAAGAAGAAAAGAATATATTGGGAGAAATATGTTAGAGATACTTATTGCTACAAATAATACAGGCAAGGTTAGAGAAATAAAAGACATTTTGGAAAGTCCTAAAATAAAAATGTTAACCTTGAAGGATTTCCCCCTTCTTCCAAAAATAGAGGAAGACGGCAAAACATATCAAGAAAATGCTTATAAAAAGGCCAGGAAGATTTCAGAATATACCGGTAAAATATGTTTAGCAGATGATTCAGGATTAGAAATTGATTATTTAAAAGGAAAGCCGGGAATATATTCTTCAAGATGGGGAAATAGTGACGAAGAACGCATAAACAAAGTACTTAAATTATTGGAAAATATTCCAGTAAATAAAAGAAAGGCAAAATTTGTTTGTGTTGCCATGCTTGTTTTTCCGGATGGGAAAATACATATGGTTAAGGAAGAATGTAAGGGTAGTATCGATTTAAAGCCAAAAGGTGAGCTTGGATTTGGTTATGACCCTATTTTTTTGGTGACGGAATATGGCAAAACTTTTGCAGAATTAGGAGATAAGATTAAGAATCAGATAAGCCACAGGGGTAAAGCAATGAGAAAAATAGCTGCTATAATAAATGAATTAGCCGCTGGGGAAAGAATAGCTGGTTAGCTGGTTATGTGGTTAAGAAAACAGAAAAAAAATCAGAAGGCAGAATAATTCGTATCGAGTATTACGTGAAGGAAATCGGTTTTCAGTTATAAATAATGTGTAATAAGTGCATGTTCTTTTAGTTTAAGAAATTTAATCTTATTACTCATTACATATTACTTATTACTGTATTTTTTCATTGACTTATAGAAATTTTTCTTATATAATAACTTTTGTTTCGGGGCGTAGCGCAGTTTGGCAGCGCACCTGCTTTGGGAGCAGGGGGTCGGAGGTTCAAATCCTCTCGCCCCGACTTTGCGGGAATAGCTCAGTTGGTAGAGCACTAGCCTTCCAAGCTAGTTGTCGCGGGTTCGAGACCCGTTTCCCGCTCCAATGTAATATCCGCGCCTGTGGCTCAATAGGATAGAGCAACGGACTTCTAATCCGTAGGTTGGGGGTTCGATTCCCTCCAGGCGCGCCATTTAAATAAAATGTGGTGGGCGTAGCTCAGCCTGGTTAGAGCCCTGGAATGTGGCTCCAGAGGTCGGGGGTTC
>JBAUBA010000362.1:0-3333 GCA_049676265.1 Atribacterota bacterium | reverse complement strand
TATAAAATGTCTCATATGATAAAGCCCTTATAATTATTTATTTTGATCGTTCCGGTCTTGCATTGACCTGTCCACACGACAAGCTCTTCTTAAGATCAGCATAACATATTCCATTTAATTGTCTATATGCTTATTGTACGAGGTCTTGAAATGGCACATTTTTTTAACAACAAGCAAGTATTGATGGAAAATGTGTCATTTCAAGACCTGACCCTCCCATCTGAAAAATCAAGATAATTTTAAACTTTTTTATGCAACTTTCTTTAACTCTTTCCTAATAATATAATCCCTATCTTCGGTTAACATTTTATGGATTACTTTGATCATTTGCCGGGCCAGGCAGCGAAGAGTATGATTATGACTTTTCCCCTCCGCCCGTTTTTTTAGATAGCAAGCCCTGCACTCAAAGCTCTTTTCGCCCTAATCATCAATGGATTTAGAGAATAACATAAATTAATTTTTTCGGTTAGGCTTAAATTTAGGTATTTTCGAACCTCCTTTACTTAAGTTCTATTATAGCAAAAATGCCTTTTCGTTTCTTGTTTTTTTGTTGTATAATTGAGTTATTCTCGGTCAGCCTGTAAAGATACCACCCCAGATGATATATAATGATGCCAGAAAGGAGTATCAAGGAATGAAATTATTAGAACATAATAGAACTGCATGGAATCATGAAGTGAAAATAGGGAATCAATGGACAATCCCTGTTTCGGATGAGCAGATACAGGAAGCCAAAAAAGGTTTAATAAAAATTGTCCTGACACCTTTCAAGGTTGTTCCGAAAGAATGGCTGGGTGATATTGTTAATAAGAATGTTTTGTGTTTAGCTTCCGGCGGAGGACAACAAGGACCCATTCTGGCTGCTGCTGGTTCAAATGTAACTGTATTTGATAATTCTGATAAACAGCTCGAACAAGATGACAAGGCTGCATTAAATTATCATTTAAAGATTAAAACCATAAAAGGAAATATGCAGGATTTGTCAATTTTTTCAGATAATTATTTTGATTTAATCATTCATCCGGTTTCTAATTGTTTTATTGATGATATTAAGCCTGTTTGGAGAGAAGCTTATAGGGTCCTTAAAAAGAATGGTAAATTATTATCCGGATTTATTAATCCCATTGTTTATATGATAAACTGGGATAGAGCTGAGAAAGAAAAAAAATGTTTAATTGAAAACACCATTCCATATTCTGATTTAAAATCTTTTTCAAATGCAAAAAAGAAAGAATATATTGAGAATATGGAACCCTTCGAATTCGGGCATAGTCTGACAGATCAAATAAATGGTCAAATCGAGGCTGGCTTTATTATTTCTGGATTTTATGAGGATAAAGGTGAAGAATTATTAGATAAATTCACAAGTACTTTTATTGTGACAAAAGCAGAAAAAGTAGGCTAAAAGATTTTGCACAACGAGATAACGGAAAATAATAGGAAATAATAGGGACAACTTGAACCCAAGCTGTCCCTATTAACATGTCCTGAAACCGCTAGCTAATTATCATAAAAAAACGATTGACTTATTTATCATATATAGTATACTTATAAGTATAATACTTTAAAGTATACTATTAGGAGGGTATTATGTTTGTCAATAGAATTGAGGAATTAAATTACTTAGAAAAATTACAGAAGGAACAGGGTGCCCGTTTTGTAATTATCTATGGGCGTAGAAGGATTGGCAAGACTGAATTACTCAGACAATTTTCTATAGATAAAAAACACCTCTTTTTTTCCTCGGACTTCTCTTCTGAACAAGAACAGTTAAAACAGTTTAGTGAAAAGATATTTCAATTAACCGGAGAATCGTTTTTACAAACCCAACCCTTCGGTTCATGGGAAGCTTTATTAAGATATATTTTTGACCATTTAGTCTCAAAAATGCCTTTGATTATTATCGATGAGTTTCCTTATTTATGTATTAGCAGTCCGGCACTCCCCTCTATCTTGCAGAAAATATGGGATGAAAAAGGTAAGGAAAGCAATATTTTTCTTATTCTGTGTGGTTCTTATATGAGCTTTATGGAAAAGGAAGTCCTGGGGAGCAAGAGTCCTTTGTTTGGCAGGCGCACCGGGCAGATTGCCTTACATCCACTTTCTTTTGAAGACCTTAAGTTCTTTTTCCCCCGCTATTCTGAAGAAGATAGAGTTTTTTCCTATAGTATGCTCGGCGGCACACCTGCATATCTCCAACGATTTAGTGACCACAAAACTATAGAACAGAATGTAAAAGAGGAAATTTTAAACAAAAATGGTTTTCTTTTTAGCGAACCTCGTTTTTTATTAATAGAAGAATTGCGTGAGCCGGCTACATATTTCTCTATCTTAAAAGCAATTGCCTTTGGTAGGACCCGGCTAAACGAGATAGTACAGGAAACCGGGATTAGCGAGCCGCATAAAGTTAATAAATATCTTAGTGTCTTAAGAGAATTACGTATAGTAAAAAGAGAAGTGCCAATTACAGAAGATAAACCACATAAATCAAGAAAAGGTATTTATCTCCTTAATGATCCCTTCTTCCGTTTTTGGTTCAGATATGTTTTTCCTAATATGAGTTATCTTGAGGAGGGGGATCTTAATTATGTTTGGGAGGAAAAAATAAAACCCTCTTTAAATAGTTTCACCGGATTTATCTTTGAGGATATTTGTTTACAAAGATTGAAAAATCTAAATAGAAAAAATATGCTTCCTATTAAAGCCGGAAGTATAGGACGCTGGTGGAACAACAAAGAAGAGATTGATATTGTAGCTTATGATAATCAAAAATCTTTTATCTTTGGTGAATGTAAATGGAAAAATAAAAGTGCCGGCCTAAATGAGTTATTTAATTTAGAAAGAAAAGCCGATGATTTTTTTAATGTAGGACAAAAATACTTTGCTTTATTTTCTAAGTCAGGCTTTAGTGAAGAGTTAAAAAATCTATCCAGACAAAGAAAAGATATCCTTCTTTTTGATTGACGTAGCAAGATAAGGGAGCAAGGGAGCAAGATAGGGGGACGTTTCGTTGTGCGGCCAGGCTTAGGTCGTGATATTTAGCAGGTGGAAACTCTGCCTGGTAAGATTATAGCCCAATCACCAGTAGCGAGTCTTTTAATAAATAGGGACACCCATTTTCTTAGACAATTAATATTTTACTTTTAAATTAGATAAATAGAAGGTGTACCAGGTCACAGGACTTGATAAAGAATCAAAATTTGAAATCTTTCAAAAGGAGAATAAATCAGATGGAAACGAAAGTTCTCGTAGCTTATGCTTCTTCATATGGCTCTACGCAGGAGATAGCCGAGGTTATCTCGGAGACGCTTCGCAGCCAAGGGCTGGCAGTGG
>JBAUBA010000361.1:0-4129 GCA_049676265.1 Atribacterota bacterium | reverse complement strand
TAAATTAAATGTCTTTACTCGAACTAAAAGATGTCAAAAAAATTTATCAGCAGGGGAAAATAAAAGTGCCGGCCCTGAGAGGTGTGGACTTGAATGTGGAAGAAGGTGAGTTTACCACCATCTTTGGTCCTTCCGGTTCCGGAAAAACAACACTTCTAAATATGATAGGTTGTTTGGATACGCCTACTGAAGGAGAAATTCGACTGAATGACAAGAAAGTCAGTGATTTATCCAGAAAAGCACTTGCCATGACCCGTCGCCATAATATCGGTTTTGTGTTCCAAAGCTATAACTTGATTCCGGTATTAACGGCTTATGAGAATGTAGAATTTGCCATCCGCTTGATTGACCATACCTCAGCATTACAAATCAAAGAGAAAGTATTAAAAATATTGGAAGAAGTGGGACTCAAAGGATTTGAGAATCGAAGGCCGAATGAACTTTCCGGGGGAGAAAAACAGAGAGTAGCCATTGCCAGAGCGTTAGTGAAAGAACCAAAGATTGTTTTAGCTGATGAACCAACGGCCAATCTTGATTCTAAAAATGCTGCGGATGTTGTGGATATCATGCGGAAAATGAATAAAGAATTAAACACGACATTTATCTTTTCTACTCATGACCCGATGGTCATGAAATATGCCAGAAGATTAATTAATTTGAAGGATGGTATGATTTCTGCTGATGAAAGGAGGGGGTAAAAAATGTTTAGCTTTAAACTGGGCTTGAAAAATTTAACCCGTCAAAAAAGAAGAAATATCATTACAATATTTGTCATTGCCTTCGCATTTTTCAGCTATTTACTGATGGATTCTATCATGAACGGCATGGAGGAAATGTCTTTCGATAACATCATCAATTACGATACAGGGAACATTCAAGTGGCTTATCCTGAATACTGGGAAGATAGAGATGAAATGCTCCTGGAAAATTTAATTGATTTAAATCAGGATATGGAAGAGAGCATAAACAGCACGGATGGAATATTGGGAGTATCTCCCGAATTAAGATTTAAGGCCAACCTGAATAACGGGGTAGATGAAGTATCGGTTCGGGGTGTGGGCATCTCGATTGAGCAATATAACCAGGTTTTTGGGACTAAAAATTTTGTGGTTGAAGGTTCGATGTTTGCCCCGGGTGAATCAAAAGCCGTCGTAGGTGTCAGATTAGCCGAACTCATGGATTTAAAAGTCAGTGATTATATCACTCTTTTAGTCAGGACGACAGAGGATACCTTTAATACCATCGATATTGAGATTGCAGGGCTGGTAAGGGCTCCCAATCCGATGATTAATAACGGCATTGTTTTTGTGCCTTTAGAGGTTGCCCAGGAAGCATTAAATGTAGGTAGCGGGATTAGTTTGCTTGCCATGAAAACAGTTTCCGGAGATGAGATTGCTGTTAACAAAGCATTAATGGACAATTTTAAAGGTAAGGAAGTGGGGTTAAGAGCATATTCCTGGAAAGAATCTGCTTCATCCGTCATCGCTTTAAGTACTGCCAAGAAAGGTGGCATCGGAGCTATTCTGTCAATCGTTCTTCTGATTGGTATGCTGGGGATTATTAATAATGTTATCCTGTCTGCCCTGGAGAGAACGGAAGAAATCGGTATGATGAAAGCCCTGGGAATGAGAGAGTGGGAGATTGTTTTTGTCTTCATGGTAGAGGCAACCGGTATAGGCATCTTTGGGGGATTAGCCGGATGCCTGCTTGGATACGCCGGTGTGAGCGGGTTGGTGAAATACGGATTTAGCTTAGACTATATAGGCGGAGATGGTGCTGCATACGGTATTCCTATTCTCGATAAGATTTATGGCGCCTGGAATTATCCGGCCTTCAGCTTCTTATTTTTTTTAGGTGTCATCATTGCAGTATTATCCAGCATATTGCCGTCATATTGGGCAGCGCACAAAGACCCGGTAAAAGCTATTTATCATCGATAAGGAGGTAAGAAATGAAATTTTTATGGAATTTAGCTAAAAAAAATCTATCCAGGTCCCGAATTAGAACATCAATTTCTATTATTGCTATTGCATTTGCTATTTTAGCCGTGGTCTTTGTCCGTGGATTAATCAGTGGGGTATTAGAGTCTTTTTTTGAAAACCATATCCAATATAAAGCCGGACATATACGGGTCATCGATAAGGAATACACATTAAAAGAACGTCTCATGTCTTTAAATTATACTTTAGACGGATTTAACGGTGAAGGTTACTCTGAGATGAGTGAAAAAATAAAGTCGGTAGAAGGGGTGGAGCAGATTGTTCCACGACTAAAATTTGGTGCTCTGGTCAGTCTTGAAGACGAATTGGTCGGCATGATGGGATGGGGTGTTGACCCTGATGAAGAAATAGAATTTATCGAAATTGATAAAAAAATCATCGAAGGAAGGATGGTTCAGGAGGGAAACAAAGAAATCGTTATGGGTGCCGGGCTATTGAAAAAAATAGACCGTGAAGTAGGAGAGAAAGTCACTATTTTATATACAACGCCTTTTGGTTCCTTTAAAGGTTCTACTTTTCAGATTGTCGGTAAATATCAAAGTGATATTCAGGCACTGAATGATAAGCTGTTCTTCCTGCCGTTAGGTCAGGCTCAGAGGATTTTGGAGATGCCGGGTGAAGTAACAGAATTACTTTTAATCACTTCAAATTACAATAAGATAGATTTGGTCTTACCCGGTCTCAATGAATTATTTTCCCGTGAAGATGAATCCGGTAAATATTTTGTGCAACCTTGGAACAAGGGTTACGATTTGGTTGAGCTTTTTGATATTGCGATCACAATGTACAATGCCATCTATATATTTATCATCGTATTGGCTTGTTTTGTCCTGGTGAATACGCTGATTATGATTGTCAATGAACGTACCCGTGAAATCGGAATGATGAGCGCACTGGGTTTAAAAGGCAGGGAAATATTGGTTCTATTTACCATGGAAGGAGCCATGATTGGCGTCATTGGCAGTGCTCTTGGCACCGTATTGGGTGGTATATTAACCAGGATTTTCTCCATTGTCGGTATCGACTATAGTGCGGCTTTTGAGGGAATGGAAGGTACAGATTTGCTGATGAGCCCCATCTATTATACGGTCTTTAGCTTGGAGAATCTTATTTTTTGCTTTACATTAGGGGTGGTTATTGTCACGATTGCCTGTATTATTCCGGCGAGAAAGGCAGCGAACCTGGAACCGACCGAAGCATTAAGGAAGATATAGGAATTAAAGCGGCGGATGCCGGAGTCGGAAATTTATAATGAGTATTTAGTGCTGATAAAAAACATAATCATTTAAACAGGTGAGGTTAGCTGAAGGTCAACGAACTCAATAGCTAAACAACTCACTAATTAACCAACTAACCAAATTGAAAGGGGAGTTTACAATGCAAAAAAATAAATGGGCTTTACTGATAGGAATGACCGTATTAATAATGCTTTCAAGTTTGATGATAGCTGTGGCTGTTGAAATGACTGCCGAGGAAATCATCAACATGAGAGATGATAATGAATATTTCGATACTGCTGAAATGGAAGCAGATATGATTATTGCCAGTGGGAAAAGAATCATCACTAAAACAATGGTTGCCTTGAGTGATAGAAAAAATTCTTTGGTTGAATTTACCAACTCACAGGATAGAGGAACAAAATTCCTCAAAATAGAAGGTGACCTGTGGATGTTTTTTCCTGATGCCGAGGAAATCATTAAGATATCCGGACACATGCTTAACCAGGGGATGATGGGCAGTGATTTTTCCTACCAGGACTTGATGGAATCGGATAAATTAACCGATTTATATGATTTTAAGATTATAAAGGAAGAAGAACTGGATGGCCGTCCCTGTTATGTATTGGAAGGTATTGCCAGAGAAGGAGTAAAGGTGTCCTATTACCGACGTGTATCCTGGATAGACAAGGAAAGATTTATCGGTTTAAAAGAAGAATTGTATGCACAAAGCGGCCGTATATTAAAAGAAACTAAAGTGAACAAAATAGAAGAGATTGAAGGACGCTTGATTGCTGTGGATTCAGTCATGGAAAACAAGTTGAGAAAAGATACTTATACCCAATTCATAATCACTCAAATCAGCTTTAATCCGGAAATTCCCGAAGAAACATTTTCTTTGCAGAATTTAAG
>JBAUBA010000360.1:0-2253 GCA_049676265.1 Atribacterota bacterium | reverse complement strand
AGATCGATGAATGAAGATAAAAAATTAATTGCTTATTGCGGGCTCTATTGTGGAGATTGTATTAATTATAAAGGAGAGGTTGCAGATTTAGCCAGAGATTTGAGGAAAAAATTAAGACAAGAAAAGTTTGATCGAGTTTCTAAAGGATTATCTAAATACTTTAAGGAATTTAAAGATTATGAAAAGTGTTATGCAACTTTAGGGGCTATGGTTAGATTACGTTGCAGTAGAGTTTGTAGAGACGGAGGCGGACCTCCGTTTTGCAATATCAGGAAATGTTGCGAAAAAAAGAATATTCAAGGCTGCTGGGAATGTGAGGAATTTGAAACTTGTACCAAATTAGATTTTCTAAAACCAATCCACGAAGATGCCCATATAAAAAATCTAAGGAAAATTAAAAAACAAGGAGCAGAGAAATTTCTTTCCGGAAAGAGATATTAGTAAAATAATTAGTTTTAAAATCTTTGCGGGTTAAAAGCTCTATGGTTGCGTTGCAGCTTATCATATCTGCAAAACGTTGTGCGAAAGAGCGAGCCAAGACCAAGTTAAGGAGAAATTAATATGAAACGATGGTATGAATCTTTATTTGAGAACTATGGCAAAAAATATGATAATGAAAACTTTACACAAGGCACAATTGGTGAGTGTGATTTCATCGAAAAAGAAATTGATTTTAATAAGTCGTTAAAAATAATTGATATAGGATGTGGTACCGGTAGACATTCGATGGAATTAGCAAAAAGGGGTTACAAGATTACAGGAATTGATTTGTCAGAATCACAATTGGAACGAGCAAAAGAAAAAACAAAAGCTCAAAACCTACAAATAGATTTTCAGAAACATGATGCAAGGAATTTACCATTTAATAATGAATTTGATTTGGCAATAATGCTTTGTGAAGGAGCATTTCCATTGATGGAAACAGATGAAATGAATTATGAAATATTAAAAAATGTTGCAAAGTCATTAAAGGATTCTGACAAGCTGATTTTTACAACACTAAATGGATTATTTCCACTATATCATTCAGTTGAAGAATTTTGCACATCAACAACAGAAGAAGGGAATGCGACCTATAGAAGTAATACTTTTGATTTAATGACTTTCCGAGATCACAATATTACCACAGTAGAAGATGATTTTGGGAATAAGAAGGAATTGGAATGTAATGAAAGATATTATGTACCATCTGAAATTACCTGGTTATTAAAAACATTAGGCTTTAAAAAGATTGATATTTATGGAGCAAAACTCGGAGCCTTTTCAAGGAATGATAAACTTACAACCGAAGATTTTGAAATGTTGGTTATTGCTGAAAAATAATGGCTCGCTCCATCGCGCGAAATACGATTAATAAACAATACTAACATCAGGAGGAATAGAGCAATGATGAAAATAGTTGTTGTCTATAAATCAATATCAGGTTTTACTAAAAAATATGCGGAGTGGATTGCAGAAGAATTAGAAGCTGACCTATTTAGGGTAGAAAAAATTGATATTGATATATTACTTAAATATGACCTTATCATTTATGGCGGAAGCTTACACGCGGTTGGAATAAGCGGAGTAAATATTATAAAAAACAACCTCAATAAATTAAAAGATAAGAATATTATCATCTTCACCACCGGAGCATCGCCATCAAAAGAAAGTACAATATCTGAGGTAAGGGATAGTAATTTTTCAGTAGAAGAACAAAAACAAATACAATTTTATTATTTTCGCGGAGGGTTTGATTTTCATAAATTGAACTTAATAAATAAGATATTAATGACTCTAATGAAGTGGAAAATAAAATTAAAACGTCATAAGACACCAGATGAAAAAGGGATGTTAGCGGCATACTCCAAACCAATGGACTTTACCAAGAAAGAAAATTTAAAAGAGTTGTTGGAATATGTTCGTTCACCAAGATGAGGAATAATATGCGACTTCATCTAACAGCGGATATACGATCCGCTACAAGATACTTCATATTTTCACCTACGCTATCGCTACGGTGAAAACATTGTATACACGCGGAACGTTGATATACTAAATATCTAACACCTATCTGCTTAAAAATTTTATCTACTTTTTTTTTAACCCTGCATAGAGTAAAATAGAGAGAAGAAGTTATTTTTTCACTTATATTACCGCCAGCTTAACACAAATAACTAAAAATCTTTATATAAAAAGAGGATTTTTACTTATTTTGTAGAATAAAGAAGTAAAATGATTCTTAACATATTTGTACTATGAATCATATAGTAT
>JBAUBA010000359.1:0-2790 GCA_049676265.1 Atribacterota bacterium | reverse complement strand
AATAAGTTTCGAGGATATTGAAAAAAATGATAAGATTATTAGTAATATCCGACTCTGGGATTGGAGACCTATAAAACAGACTCTAAAACAGATTCAAGCCATCAGGTTATATTATGATTTTAATAGTGTAGATATGGACCGTTATTATTTTAACGGAAATTATCAGCAGGTGATGGTCTCTCCCCGGGAATTAGATAAAGATAAGATACCGGAACAGGCCAAAACCTGGGTAAATGAGACCTTAACTTATACTCATGGTTATGGGGTAGTAGTAAATCCGGTTAATAAGATTAGCGGAGAAGGTCTTCCCGAACTGTTGATCAAAGATATTCCTCCGGTTTCCAGCGTAAATCTTACTATTACCAGACCGGAAATTTATTATGGAGAGATAACTAAAGGTTATGTAATTGTGAAGACCAAAGCCAAAGAATTTGACTATCCTAAAGGAGATGAGAATGTTTATAGTACCTATGCGGGCAATGGTGGGATACCGGTTTCCTCTCTATGGAGAAGAATTCTTTTTTCTATAAAATATTCTAATATGCAGATTTTACTCACCACTAATTTTACTTCTGAGAGTCGAATTATGATCAATCGTAATATTCAGGAGAGAGTCAATAAGGTAGCTCCTTTCCTGGGCTATGACAAAGATCCTTATATGGTAATTTCTAAGGAAGGGAAATTGTTCTGGATACAGGATGCTTATACCATATCCAGTAGTTATCCTTACTCTACTCCTGTTAAGGGGGGTTACTTCAATTATATTAGAAATTCGGTCAAGGTGGTAATCGATGCCTATAATGGGACAGTAGATTTTTATATTATAGATCAAAAGGACCCTGTAGTTAAAGTATATCAAAATATATTTCCACAACTGTTTAAGAACTTTGACCAGATGTCTGAGGATTTAAAAGAGCATATCCGTTATCCTAAAGACCTCTTCCAGGTACAGGCCGAGCTTTATTCTACCTACCATATGATGGACCCTGATGTATTTTATAATAAGGAAGATTACTGGAATACTCCTAATGAGATTTATGCGGAAAATGAAATCAGAATGGAACCATATTATATCGTGACTAAACTTCCGGGTCACGATAGAGAAGAATTTATTTTAATGACTCCCTTTACTCCTTCTACCAAGAATAATATGATTGCCTGGCTGGCTGCTAAAAATGACCAGCCCGAATACGGGGACTTGGTAGTATATAAATTCCCCAAGGAAAAACTGATTTTTGGTCCGATGCAGATAGAAGCGAGGATTGACCAGGATTCGGAAATTTCTCAACAGTTGACTCTATGGGGACAGAAGGGTTCTACAGTTATCCGGGGGAATTTACTAGTAATCCCCATAGAAGAATCAATAATCTATGTTGAGCCTTTGTATTTGCGGGCTGAGACTGGTGAGATTCCCGAACTAAAGAGAGTAATTGTCTCTGATGGTTCAGATGTGATGATTGGAAATAATCTGGAAGATGCTTTAGAGAAGCTCTTTTTACGTAGCTTTGGAGACAGAGAAATTGTAGTGGCGGGCGAAGAAAAAACTCTTAAAGATTTAATTCAGGAAGCAGCAGGATATTTTGAGAATGCTCAAAAATTTGCCAGCGAAGGCAATTGGAGCATGTATGGAGAAGAACTGCAGAAACTTGAACAGACCTTGAAGTTGTTAGAAGAAGCAAGCGAGAGAGAATAAAATTAGTCGTTAGTGAATAAACCTAGTGTGGAGCGTACAGCGTATAGCGTATAGGTGCGGGTAATAAATGTAAAAAAAATACAAAATACAAGATTTATTACCCGTTAGTATAAAACGAGTTTATAGTTTTTAGATAAAAGTAATCCGTTTTCAGCTTTGATTATTAAATATGTAGGGGCAGGCACAAGGTCTGCCCCTACATATTATACATTATTAATTTTTCCCCGAGATACGGTTTTATGTAGATCATTTTGGGCGTATTGCAATACGCCCCAGCTAGATGCTAATAATTTTCTGGCTTCTATTTTCCCCTACGAGATACGATTCACGGGATACTAGATACGTTTTTTGCTATCTTAACCAATTAACCAACTAACCATTTCTATGCACCATACCCGGTAAACCAACCCCCACATTATCCCGGATTAATAATATTCAAATAAAATTCACAAAAAATTTTCATAAATTTCTTGACAAGAGAATAAAATTAGTATAATATGTAATCGTTAACAATTGTAAACGTTTACATTATATTTTTAGATAGATTTAAGCATTTTCTCAAAGGGATTGAATATGAAAATAAATATAAAAGATGTGGCCAAAATGGCAGGAGTTTCTACTGCAACTGTTTCCAGAGTTTTAGGACATTTCCCCGGGGTTAGAGATAAAACAAGAAAAAAAGTGCTTAAAGCCGTATCGCAATTAAACTATGAAATAAATGCAGTTGCCAGGAACCTGAGACAGAAAAAGACCAATTCTATCGGGATAATTGTAGGGAATGTTCTTTCGCAGTTTTATTCAGTCATCGCTAAATCTGTGGAAGATACTGCAAATAAATTTGGTTATCATACCATTTTATGCAATGGAGACGAAAATCCTGAAAAAGAACTCAATTATCTAAAAGTTTTAAAGTCTAATAGAGTAGATGGAATAATACTCATTCCTACCGGTAAAAATTCAGAATATGTTCAGCGCCTGATAAATTCAAGAACCAAAGTTGTGCTTTTAGACAGGTTGATAGAGGGAGTAGATTGTGACGCTGTTTTGGTTGATAATACTAATGGAGCATATAAGGCAGTAAAGCATCTGATAGATCA
>JBAUBA010000358.1:0-1886 GCA_049676265.1 Atribacterota bacterium | reverse complement strand
AATTTTTCCTGGTTAAGTTTTTCGCCAGACTTTAATTCATCATTAAGAATCATATTTTTTAGAGCATAATATACTTTCTCAGATAAATCTAAATACTTAATTTGATACATATCTTTCCCTTCTTTTTTATATCTATTATGATACAATAAATCAGAATAATATTCAAGACAGATATTGTATACAAAATAATCTAATAATTTAGTAATTTTATATAAATAACGGTGTATTCATATTAACTTTTGTATAAAGATCCAAATTAGAACAGATTCTAAGTTCGTTATTAAAAAACTCCTGGTCTAAATTAAGCTAATAATGTAAAACAATAAAGGCAAAATTACAATGAGGCTCAGAGTGGTAACTAACCAACAAGAATTTGCTAAATCTAAGTTTAAATCATATATGGATACGGGTATTAACGCAGAAAAAGCAACCGGCATTGAAGATAGAATAATTACAACTTTAAGCGGTAAACCTCCTTCTATGACACCATAACCCAAGAAAAAAGCTATAGTAGATATAATTGAAGGCACTAATATAGATTTTATAATAGAAACTGATATAGATTCTTTAATGTAATTTTTTACTTTTCCAAATTTCATAGCTAATCCAATAGATACTAATAGGATTACAGTTCCTGCAGGAATAAAAACAGCATTAATGGTTTTATAAAATACTGGTCTTTCAATTCCGGATAAATTAAGAAAAATCCCTATTGCAATACTTGCCAAAGCGACAACGACAAAGATATCCGTAAAAACTTTTTTCAATTGTGATGTGATATTTTCCTTTTTTATGATATCATTGCTAAACGATTTTGCAATAGGAAATCCTACGGCATAATAAATTACCTGCTCGAATAATTTATAAACAGGAACCAGGGCAAACCCCTCTTCACCCAAAAATAGATAACAAATTAATGCCCCGATAGATCCAATATTTGTAAATGAACTACATGTAAACATTGAACCCGTATCTTTTCGTTTTAGTCGAAGAAATCTTGCTGCAGCAAGGGCTAATACCCCCCCGGTAATGAGAGCAAAAATTCCTAAAAACGGAAGAGCTATAATGTTAAGATTATCTATTTTAACCATCCATAAAGCCCCGATAAAAGAAATGGGCATAAAGAACAAAAGTCCAATCTTTTGGAGAAGCTTGCGAAACTTCTCCAAGCTAATAGGCAATCGGATAACCTTTCTTTGCTCTAATTGTTGAATAATATAACCGACAACCAAACCTAAAAAAATATAACTTAGTGAGATTATAAGATTATTAAACATTAATAAAGTCCTGACTGTTCACGATTTTAAAAGATTAAATTTAAATTTTAAATATATCTTGCAAACATGCTTATTTTTTATTTTCTATTAATATATAATAATCAAATACATAAGTCAAAAAATATTGTATACAATATTGACATTTTTAGCAATATGTTATATAAATGTAAACGTATATAATAATTTGGAGATTTAGTTTATAAGGAAAGGAAACATGGATAAAAAATCGCAAAACTTTGAAGAAAGAGTCCAATATCTTAAAGAAAAAGCCAAAGAAGTTCGAGTAAATATTATTGATATGATTTTTACAGCACATTCAGGACATCCCGGAGGAGCCTTATCTGCAGCAGATATTATGACAGCATTATACTTTGATATTTTAAAAATTGATCCTAATAATCCACGCTGGCCTGATCGAGATCGCTTTATTCTATCTAAAGGACATGCCTGTCCTGTCTGGTATTCTTGTCTTGCTATGAGGGGATATTTCCCTATGAAAGAATTAAAAACACTAAGAAAATTTGAAAGTATTTTACAAGGACATCCTGATATGCGAAAGACTCCCGGTATTGATATGACTACAGGATCTTTGGGCCAGGGTTTAAGTCT
>JBAUBA010000357.1:0-8169 GCA_049676265.1 Atribacterota bacterium | reverse complement strand
CCTGTCTCTGTTTGTGCTTTGGATTACTACAAATTACTCTTATTTTACCTTTTCTCTTTATTATTTTGCATTTTGCACACATTTTTTTAACTGATGATCTTACTTTCATCTATTTCTTTCCTCCGTATATTATCTAGTATCTCGTTGCTCGTATCTTGTATCTCGTTAGAAAATATATTTTGTTTAAATAATTATTTACTGTCAAATTAAATGTTTAAAGCGAAAAGCGTAAAGCCATAAATCAAAATTTAAAGCTATTTTCGTATATCGTATTGCGTAAAATTCAAAATTTATCTTAAAACTATTTAGGTATCCAGAATTCAGGAACCAGGGATCTGGATTCTAGTTCCTATCTTTTTACGAGATACGATTCACAAGATACGAGATACGTGTTTATTACAATCTATATACAATTCTACCTTGGGTTAAATCATAAGGTGACATTTCAATTTTCACTCTGTCTCCGGGTAATATTCTAATAAAATGCATCCTGATTTTACCTGAAATGTGGGCTAATATTTCGCAACCATTTTCCAGTTCAACCCGAAAAGTAGCATTTGGCAAGGACTGAATTACTTTGCCTTGCATTTCTATGCACTTTTCTTTTACCATCAGCTATTCCTCCGCCTGAATTCTTTTTATTCAAACTATTTATCAACTGCAACTTATTTAAAGATTAGTAATTATTTCGTTACTAACTGCGGTTATGGCTATTCCAACTCTAAAGTAGTAATTCCCTCTTTTATATTTTCTGATATTTTATTAAAGGTGCTTGCTGCTAATTTACAACTCTTTCTTATGTATTTAATTTCTTCAGGAGACTTTAAAATTACCATCAACCTATTTATGCATTCCTCGTAATACTTTCTTGATGGTTAAAAAAGCATTTTCACTTAAATTAGCATCTATCACTTTCAATAATTTTTTTTCTTTGTAATATTTTTTTAAAGGTACAGTTTGTTTATCAAATACTTTCAATCTATTCTTTATGGTCTCTTTTTTATCATCCTCTCGTTGATACAACTCTCCGCCACAAAGATCACAGGTATTATCTTTTTTTGGAGGATTAAATGACAAATTATAATTAATGCTACACTTTTTACACACTCTACGGCTAGATAACCTTTGTATTATTTCAGAGAAAGGTATCTCAAAATAAAATACATAATCAACATATTTATTGAGCTCTTTATTTAATTTCTCTAATGAATTTGCCTGTTCAATATTTCGGGGAAAGCCATCGAAAATATAACCATTTTTACAATCTTCCTGTTTTATCCTTTCTTTTATTATTTCCAGAATAATATGGTCAGGAACTAAACCTCCCTTTCTCATAATATTCTCAACTTCTATACCCAGCTTATTATTTTTCTCTACTGCTTCTCTTAAGATTACACCTGTTGAAATTACCGGAATTTTGAATTCTGCCTGCAGCCTTTTTGCTACAGTTCCTTTTCCTCCACCTGGAGGACCTAACAATATCAACCTCATAACTTTCCCTTTCTTTTTAAATCGGTTATATTCTTTTAATCAACTTTTAGTTCAAAAACAACTGTTTTTTTGGTTAAATAGTTCACTGGTTTAATGCTACTATTTATATTAACCAATTAACTAGCTAACCAAGTAACTAATTAACGAACCTTATTAGTTTATAAAAACTATTTCTTAATAAATCCTTCATAATGCCTCATTAACATGTGTGATTCAATTTGTTGGACGGTTTCTAAAGCTACTCCAACCATAATTAACAAAGATGTTCCTCCGAAATAGAAAGTAGTAATACCAGTAATTTTTATTAAAATATTGGGTAGAATAGCAATTACGGCCAAAAATAGTGCACCGCTTAATGTAATACGAGTCATTATATGATCAATGTATACAGTAGTATTTTTCCCTGGTCTTATTCCAGGGATAAAACCTCCATATTTTTTCATATTGTCCGCCATATTGGCAGGATTAAAGGTAATTGCTGTATAAAAGAAAGTAAACAGTATAATTAATATAGTATACGAAATTAGATATAATGGCTGTCCCGGTGAAAGAGCATCAGACATACTTTTCATAAAAGGCAAATTTTGAAAAAATTGTGCAATAGTAGCTGGGAAAAGTAATATTGCTGAAGCAAATATTATCGGAATAACTCCAGCTTGATTTACCCGTAAGGGAATATGGGTCCCTTGGCCACCATACATTCTACGGCCTATAACTCTTTTTGCATACTGAACCGGTATCCTTCTCTGTCCTTTTTGAATGGCAATAACTCCTCCAACAACAAGTACAGAGACTATGATTAAACTTACCATTGGTAAAATACCAATTTCTCCAACTTGAAAAAGTTTAGCAGTTTGCACGAGCTGAGTAGGAATTCTGGCAATAATTCCAGCAAAAATAATTATAGAAATTCCATTACCAATACCAAAATCAGTAATTTCCTCACCCAGCCACATTAAAAAACAAGTGCCTGCGGTAAGAGTAATTAATAATAAGAATCTGAAACCAAACCCCGAAATCATTAATACTCCCATGTTTTGCAGCCAAACACTTATTCCAAACGCCTGTATAATAGCTAAAAATACTGTTGAATAACGAGTTATTTTGGTAATTTTGGTCCTGCCTTCTTCCCCTTCTTTAGCCCATTTTTCCAAAATGGGAACTACGGCTTGCAAAAGACTCATAATAATAGAAGCATTAATATAGGGCATTATTCCTAAAGCAAAAACAGAAAAACGGCTTAATGCTCCTCCGGCAAAAAGATCAAAAAACCCCAATATTCCTCCCTGAGCAAATAGATTAGCCATTGCTTCTTTATCTATGCCTGGTAAAGGCAAATGACTCCCTAGTCTAACTACAACCAACATTCCTAAAGTAAAAAGTAATCTTTTCTTTAAATCAGGAATTTTAAATAAATTACGAAATGTTTCTAACAATTATACCACCTCTATCTTCCCACCAACTGATTCAATCTCACTGATCGCTTTTTGGCTAAATTTATTTGCTTTGATAGTTAATTTCTTATTTAAGCCACCTTTAGCTAATATTTTTACTCCATACCCTAATTTTTTTATAATTCCTTTATCAATTAATTCTTTCTGGGTAACTACATCGCCATCTTTAAATATATCTAATCGTCCAATATTTACGATACTATAATTTTTTTTGAATACACTGGTAAAGCCTCTTTTGGGAACTCTTCTATAGAGAGGCATCTGACCGCCTTCGAAACCCGGTCTGACTCCACCACCCGAACGAGAATTTTGCCCCTTTGAGCCTCGACAGGAAGTCTTACCATGCCCTGAACCACAACCTCTACCTACTCTCTTTCGCTTTTTAACTGATTTAGGTGCCGGGTATAAATTATTTAATTTCATTGCTTGTTACCTCCCTTGGTTGTAATCGTTGGCCATACATTTCCAACATACTTTTTCCTCTTAATTTTGCTACGTTTTTTGCATCCTTTAAATTTGTAAGAGCATCCATAGTAGCTTTGGCAATATTTAAATTATTATCACTTCCTAAGGACTTAGTTAAAATATTTTGATATCCTGCTGCTTCTAATATCGCTCGAACAGCACCACCAGCAATAACTCCGGTTCCAGGAGAGGCTGGTTTCATAAAAACCTTAGCAGCTCCATATCGTCCTATAATTGTATAAGGGATAGTTCCTTTTTTTATTCTTAATTTTATCAAATCCTTCTTTGCTCTTGCCGCCCCTTTTTTAATTGCCTCAGAAACGTCTTTGGCTTTCCCATAGCCTATACCTACTATTCCTTCGCCATTCCCCACTACGACCATAGCAGAAAAACCAAATCTCCTTCCACCTTTTACAACTTTACTTACCCTATTTACAAAAACAACTGTCTCGTTTAATTCTAAACCTTCAGGGTCTATTTTTAGCACTTATCCACCTCCTCTCCCATTTTTTCTTAATATAACTTTTGGTTCTAAATATTTTTTGTTAAATTTCTCTTCTCTTTAAATTTATATTAAAAAATATCTTTTCAAATAATTTTTTAGACTAAAAAACTATCTTTCCTTTTCTAGCACCCTCTGCTACGGCCTTTACTCTACCGTGATAGAGGTAACCTCCTCGGTCGAACACTACTTTTTTTATGCTCTTTTCCTCTAACTTTTTAGCTAACAAGCTGCCAAGCTCTCTAGCGGCCTTCATATTCCCCTGGTATTTTTCTTTTTTCTTTATTTCTGGGTCGAGTGTAGATAGAGAAACTAAAGTTATTCCTTCCTTATCATCAATTACTTGAGCATATATATGCTTTAGGCTCCTAAAAATACATAGGCGTGGCCTTTCGCTACTACCGGATATATTTTTACGTACTCTTTTGTGTCTTTTGATTCTAGCCAATCTTTTGTCTATTTCAGTCAATATTAGCACTCCCTTCTTATAAAATAATCATTAATAAATAATCGTTAGTAAAGCACAAAATGCAAGATAAATTAGTTAATTGTCTTCTAGTTAGATATTTAGCTATTTTAATACTAATATATATTAACCAATTAACCAGCTAACTAAGTAACTAACTAACTAACGAATCAAATTAGTTTATATTGATTATTTTGCGCCAGTTTTACCTACTTTTCTTCTCACTACTTCGTCGATATATCTTATTCCTTTCCCTTTATATGGTTCCGGTTTCCTTAATAATCTTATTTTAGCAGCAGTTTCCCCTACCAACTGTTTATCAATGCCTTTTATTTTAATTATCTTCTGTTTTTCCACTTCAAATTCTATTCCTTTAGGTGGTTCTATACTTATGGGGTGAGAATAACCTATCTGAATCACCATTTTCCCATCTTCAAGAACAGCTCGGTAACCCACTCCCTGTATTTCCAAGATTTTTTCAAAACCTGAAGAAACTCCCTTTACCATATTATTTATTAAAGCTCGACTTAATCCATGTAAAGATCTGTGAAATCTACCATCGGAAGGCCTGGAAATATAAATTTTATCCTCTTCTATCTTTACTTGGATATCTGGATGGATGTTTATCTCTAAAGTACCTCTTTCTCCGGATACCTTTATATTATTGTTATTTAATTCAACTTTAACTTCTTTAGGAATGGTGATTGGCATCTTCCCTATCCTGGACATATAAAACCTCCTCTTTTCGTATTACCTATCACGATTATTAGTGTATATAATACATCGTGTAATGTAGGGGTTGGATTTATCCAACCCGAGTTTTGTTTTGATAATTCATTAATGGGCTCGATGAATCGATCCCTCTTGTATATTATATTATTAAATTTTCTTTTTACTACACGCTGAACGCTGTACGCTATACGTTAGTTCTTTTTCACTATATACTAATTTATATTTACCAAATATAACAAATTACTTCTCCGCCAAGATGACGCTGTAGAGCCTCTTTACCAGTCATTATACCTTTAGAGGTAGAAATTATAGCGATCCCAAGACCGCCTAATACTTCTGGTATCTCGTCTTTTTTTACATAGACTCTCAATCCAGGCTTACTAATTCTTTTAAGGTTATTAATAGTCTTTTCTTTATTAATATATTTTAAATAGATGGTCAATTGACCTTGTTTGCTATCCGCTCTATATCTATAATCTCTAATAAAACCTTCGTCTTTCAATATACGAGAAACTTCTAATTTTAACTTTGATGATGGTACAATTAAAGAATCATGCCGCACCTTGTTGGCATTTCGAATTCTAGTTAGCATATCAGCAACAGGATCCGTTACAACACTCATATATAATATCCTCCTCTCTTTTAACTCCAACTCATTATAGTAGACTTTGTTAAATATATCTTCACCAGCTTGACTTAGTGACCCCTGGCAATTCTCCCTTATGGGCCATTGCTCTGAAACATATTCTGCATATACCAAATTTTCGCATATAGCCTCGAGGTCTTCCGCAAATATTACAACGAAAATATTTCCTTACTTTGTATCTAGGTTCTTTTTTAGCTTTTACTACTAGGGCTGTTTTAGCCACACTATTTCCTCCTTTTTACTACCTAATATGACTTACTTATTTCTAGAATTATAGCGTTTACGCTTTTCACTTTGCGTTTTTAGTTTTTTGTTTTATCCTATACGCTACACGCTCTACGCTCTATGCTATTTTTTAAAAGGAGCACCCATTAATTCTAAAAGGGCTTTCCCTTCTTCGTCATTTAAGGCACTTGTTACAATGGTAATATTCATTCCTAAAGTATTGGTAACCTGATCAAAATCTATCTCGGGAAAAATTAACTGTTCTTTTACACCTATAGTATAATTCCCTCTTCCATCAAAAGAATCTGAGGGAATACCTCTAAAATCTCGAATTCTGGCGATAGCTATATTAATAAACTTATCTAAGAATTCATACATTCTATCACTCCGTAAAGTAACTTTGCAACCTATTGGCATATCCTTTCTAACTCCAAAATTAGATATAGATTTTTTGGCCCGAGTAATGATAGGTTTTTGTCCGCTAATAACAGCTAATTCCTTGACTGCTTCATCCATAATTTTTGAGTCTTTTGTAGCACTTCCTAACCCAATATTAATTACTGTTTTCTGCAATCTGGGAACGGCCATCACGCTTTTATATTTAAACTTTTTCATCATCTCTGGTACAACTTGTTTCAAATATTTATCTTTCAATCGGGGCATAGTTCAACCTCCTAAACCTTATCTATTATTTCTCCACATTTTTTACACACTCTCAATCTTTTGGCCTCTTTAATCCTCTCTCTTCTAATGGCAGTAGGCTTATTACATTTATTGCAAATTAATCTGATGTTAGAAATATGCAATGCGCCTTCCTGTTTAATTATTCCGCCTTGAGGAGATTTTTGGGTAGGTTTAGAGTGCTTCTTTAAAAAATTAACACCTTCAACTATCACTTGCATCTTCTTGGGAAAAATACGAACAATTTTTCCTTTTTTGCCTTTATCTTCTCCGATGATAATTAATACTTTATCACCTTTTTTAAAACCAATCTTATCGTTAACCAAATTGCTATCCCTCCCTTTCTATACTACCTCAGGCGCTAGTGAAATTATCTTCATAAAATTTTTATTTCTTAACTCTCGAGCAACTGGTCCAAATATTCTTGTTCCAACCGGTTCATTCTGATTACTAATAACAACTGCTGCATTATCGTCAAACCTAATATAAGAACCATCTGATCGACCAAGTTCTTTCCTGGTTCTTACAACAACCGCCTTAACAACTTCACCTTTTTTGCAGGTTCCTCCCACTGCTGCAACCTTAACTGAGGCAACAATAATGTCTCCTATCCTAGCATATCTCCTACGGGAACCGCCTAAAACTTTTATACATTGTATTTCTTTAGCACCCGAGTTATCCGCAACAAATAAACGTGTTTGCATCTGTATCATTTTAACTACCTTCTCTCCTTAATCATTATTTAGTATATAGTCGTTAGTGAATAGTAATTCGTATCGAGTATCGCATTCGGAGCACGGCAATCTCGATATACAACTAAAAAGTTAAAGCCAAAAGCGAAAAACCATAATTCAAAACTCAAAACTTTTTCTTTGATTTTTTATTTTGAGTTATAGTTTTACATTTTGCGCTTTTCATTTTTCGTTTTATTACTAAATACTATTCACTATTTAATCTGAATTTTCTTATTTTGCTTTTTCTAATATTTCCGTAACTCTCCATCTTTTTCTTTTGCTTAAAGGTCGAGTTTCAGCAATTTTGACTTTATCGCCAATATTACAGATATCTTTTTCATCATGTGCCATAAATTTACTTGTTTTTTTTATCCTTTTTTTGTAAAGAGGATGTGATACCAGGTATTCAACTTTTACCACTACGCTCTTTTCCATACCGTCACTTACAACTTTTCCAATTTTTGTTTTAATTTTTTCCCCGGACAGCATTTAACCCTCCTTTTTATCTTAATTTAATTTATTTTTTTCTAATTCAATTTCTCTTAAAATTGTTTTTGCTCTGGCAATATTATGCCTTACTTCTTTTATTCTCATAGAATTACCTAATTGTCCTGTAACAACTTGAAATCTCAAACTAAATAATTCGTCTTTAAAATCAGTCAGTTTCTTTTGTAATTCTTCTAATGATAAATCTCTTAATTCACTTGCTTTCATTTATCCCACCACCTGTTCGTCTCTGGAAAGAAAACGAGTTTTTATGGGTAACTTATGGG
>JBAUBA010000356.1:0-22578 GCA_049676265.1 Atribacterota bacterium | reverse complement strand
TATGCGTTATGCCGATGCCCAAAAGAAAAATATCAAAATCCAGAAGAGATAAAAGACGCACACATTGGAATTTGAAAGAAGTAAACTTAGAGGAATGCCCGAGATGCCATGAGATGAAATTACCTCATAGGGCATGCCTTGAATGCGGTTATTATAATGGAAAAGAAATTATTCCATCTTCTGAGAAAAAAGATAAAAAGAAATAAATTATAAAATATCGTTATTGTTAGATATGAGAAAGTGTCACAGTTAATTTACTATATTGTGGCACTTTTTTTATTTTCATTTCTGTCCTATGAAAAATTAGCGTAAACTTTAATAGTGTAGTTAGATAAAAAAAGTAATTGTCACTATTTTTTTTTATATCTTTTTTAATTTCTTTATTTCTTTTAACGCGATACTCGATACGCAATACGCGATACGAATTTATGCAAAGTTAGTGTAAACTTTAATAGGGTAGTTAGATAAAAAGAAGAATACTACTTTTTTGTATCTTTTCTTCTCTTTATTAACTCGATTGTATAGGAATTTTCTTTTTTCGTAAACCATAATTCGTGTCTCGTATCTCGTGAATCGTATCTAGTAAAGATGGTTAGCCAGTTAACCAGTTTACCGGTTACCGGTTGGAGAATTAATATGAGACTGGTTAGTTGTATAAATTAACTTTCGTCTGATTACTGAGAACTTGTATTTGAAATTAACGGCTAATTTGATTGGCCGACTGGTAGACTGGAAGACCGGCAGACTAATTAATCTTGCACTTGCAGCTCAAACCTATACGCTAAACGCTGTACGCTCTACGCTAACTGTTGCTAACGACTATTCACTATTTATACATGACTAACTTAATGCGCGATACGAATTTATATAAAAAATATGTTTGATTTTTAGATACGACTAATGTATAATACTTACAATTAGTAGTTGCTAATAGTAGGTGCTATTAATAAAAATAAAATAGGCGGCTGGTAAAATGATTCAAAATTTAAGTAAATTAGAAAGGCAAAGAAGAATAAAAGAACATATTTCGAATGATCCATTTTTGTCTGATAAAAAACTTGCTGAATTATTTAACTTTAGTGTGCAAACAATTAGATTAGATCGACTGGAAATGGGTATTCCCGAAATGAGAAAACGAATAGTGCAAGTTGCCAAAGATACTTCCTCAAGTGATAAGGTAAAATCTCTGAGCAAAGAAGAAATAGTTGGCGAATTAATAGATTTGGAGTTAGGTAAGAATGCCATTGCCATCTTAAAAACTACAAAAGATATGGCTTTTAACAAAACAGGAATAGTTAGAAGTCATTATATATTTTCTTTAGCTGATTCATTGGCAATTTCTATCATTGATGCAGAAGTAGCCTTGACCGGGCTTGCTCGTTTAAGCTATAAAAAACCTGTGTATGCCGGGCAGACTTTGGTAGCCAAAGCAAGAATTGCCCGTAACAAGGGTAATAAATATTTAATATCAGTTCACGTAAAGACCGACCAAAAAGAAGTATTCACTGGAAAATTAGTAATTTTTACCGTTGATGATAACTTAAAAAAGGAGAAAAACTAAATGAAAATAGCCATTGATGCTATGGGAGGAGATTATGCCCCTGAAGAAGTTGTGAAAGGTGCGGTTTCGGCCTTGGAAGAAAGAGATTTAGAGATTATTTTATTAGGTGATATAGAGAAAGTCAAAGAAGAGTCAAAAAAATATAAATATAAAGAAGATAAATTATCGATCATAAATTGTAAAGAATATATTGAAACAGGTGAATTTCCTTTAGATGCCATACGGAATAAAAGGGATTCTTCCATAGTAGTAGGTACGAAATTAATCAAAAACAATCAAGCTGATGCTTTTATTTCTGCCGGAAATAGTGGAGCGGTTATGGCTGCGGCATTATTGGAGTTAGGATGCATTCCTGGAATACGCCGTCCAACCATTGCTGCTGTATTACCCTCAGCAAAAGGGAAAGTATTGGTATTAGATGTGGGTGCCAATGTTGATTGTAAACCGGAACATCTATCCCAGTTTGCTCTTATAGGAACTAAATACGCTAAATATATTTTAGGAATAGAAAATCCAAAAATAGGATTACTAAATATTGGCGAAGAAGAAAATAAAGGAAATAAATTCGCTCAAAATGCTTATAAAAATTTAAGAAATGCCAATATTGATTTCGTGGGAAATATTGAAGGTAAGGATATTTTTAAGGGGAAAGTTGATGTAGTAGTATGTGATGGATTTACTGGCAACATATTATTAAAATCTGCTGAAGGATTAGCAAAATTACTTTTAACTGAGATTAATAGTATGGTAATAAGCCAACTTCCCCAAAATCAAGAAATGGATAAATTAAAGGAAAAATTTATGAATTTGGTAAAAATTACCGACTATACAGAACATGGCGGATCTCCCCTGTTAGGTGTAAACGGATTATGCTTTATATGTCATGGACGGTCTAAAGCAAAAACTTTTAAAAATGCCATACTCAATACCGGCAAATTTATAGATGCTAACATAGTAGAGCATTTTAAAGAGATATAAATAGAAAAAAATAATTCACTAACAAGAAGGAGAAAATATTAAATAATGAAAAATATGCAAAATGTTAAAATAATCGGAACAGGCTCTTATGTTCCCACAAAAGTTCTAACCAATGAAGATTTGGAAAAAATGGTAGATACAAATCACGAATGGATTATAACCAGAACCGGCATCGCTGAACGTCGTATAGCTGAAGATAATGAAACTACTTCAGATGTAGCTGCAAAGGCAGCTTTGAAAGCGCTAAAAGATTCAAATACTAAACCCGATGAGATTGATTTAATAATTGTCGCTACCAATTCTCCGGATATGATTTTTCCGGCTACCGCTTGCCTGGTTCAAAAGAAAATTAAGGCTGTAAATGCCGCAACCTTTGATCTGCAAGCAGGCTGTACCGGTGCGGTTTATGCCCTAATTACTGCCTGGCAGTATATTGCTACCGGTTTTTATGATAATGTTTTAATAATTGGGGCAGAAACTCTCTCAAAATTCGTAGACTGGACTGATAGAAATACTTGTATTCTTTTTGGTGATGGAGCAGGGGCGACTGTTTTAAAAGCCGACCAGGAGAAAGGAATCCTTTCCGGTTGTTTAAAAGGAGATGGGTCATACGATGATCTGATTATGATACCAGCCGGGCTTTCCAAGTACCCTGCTTCTCATGAAACCGTAGAAAAGAAAATGCATTATGTTAAGATGAAAGGAAATGAAGTATTCAAGCTTGCAGTTAAACATATGAAAAGGACAACCGTAGAAACTTTGGATAAATGTAATCTTTCGGTAGAGGACATAGACTGTTTTATTCCTCATCAAGCTAATATTCGAATTATTTCCGCGCTAACCAGAGTTTTGAAAATAGAAAAGGATAAAGTTATTATAAACTTAAATAAATATGGAAATACTTCAGCTGCTTCTGTCATGATTGCTCTTGATGAAGTAGCAAAAGAAGGTAAGATTAAAAATGGTGATATTGTAGTACTGACCGCATTTGGTGCCGGTCTAACTAGCGGATCCATTGTTTTAAAATGGCTCAAATAATTTCGATAATATATAATAGAAAAGGAGTTACAAATTAGATAATGAACAAAATAGCCTTTGTTTTCCCCGGTCAGGGCTCTCAAAAAATAGGAATGGGGAAAGATTTAATAGAAAATTACCCGGAAGCGAAAAATTTAATTAATAGGGCGAATGAAGCTCTAAAAGAAGAAAAAGTAGATATTGGCAAAATCTGTTTCGAAGGCCCGGAAGAAGAATTAAAAAATACGGTTAATGCTCAACCGGCAATTTTAACTGTCAGTACAATTTTGTGTAAATTGTTAAGAAAAAATAAAATTGAACCCTCTATAGTTGCCGGACATAGCTTGGGAGAATATTCAGCACTGGTAGCTAGTTCTGCTATTAAGTTTGAAGATGCAGTGAAGTTAGTGAGGAAAAGGGGAGAATACATGCAAAATTCAACTCCGGCAGGAACTGGTTCAATGCTAGCAATTATCGGCTTAGAAAAAGATGAGATAAGTGAAATGTGTGAAAAAATTAAGGATATTGGGATAGTAGAAATTGCTAATCATAATTCTCCAACACAAATTGTAGTTTCCGGTGAAATTAAAGCATTGGAAAAGTTTGCGGTAATGGCCAAAGAGAAAGGAGCAAGGCTGGCAATACCTTTAAAGGTAAGTGCTCCTTTTCACTCATCATTTATGGAAACGGCCAAAGAGAATTTAGCAAGATATTTAGAAAAAGTAAAAATAGATAATCCTAAAATACCTGTAAGTTGCAATGTTACTGCTGATTATATCAAAAATAAAGAAGGAGTTAGGTCAGCTCTAATTGAACAAATGACTCAACCTGTAAAGTGGGTTGATTCCATAAAAAAAGTGAGTTCCGAAGGCATTAATTGTTTTATAGAGGTAGGCCCCGGAAAAGTGTTGAAAGGATTAATTAAGCAAATTATTCCCGAGTCTGAAGTCTTTAATGTATTTGATTCGAATTCTCTTCAATATGTAGTTGAAAAAATGGGGGAGGTCTTATAAAATGGGACTATCTGGAAAGGTTGCTTTAATTACCGGGTCTGCCCGGGGAATAGGTAGGGCTATTGCCCTGGAATTAGCACACCATGGAGCAAATATAGTTGTTAACGATATTTCACCAAAAAGTGAGATTGATAAAACTTTGGAAGAAATCAAAAAAAGTGGTAATATGGCAATTGGGATAAAAGCTGATATAACCGTATTTGATGAAGTTGATAGAATGGTGAAAGAGGTTATAAATAAATTTGGGAAAATAGATATATTGATAAATAATGCTGGAATAACCCGCGATGCTCTTTTAATCAGGATGAAAGAAGAAGATTGGGATGCAGTGATAAAAATAAATCTAAAAGGTACTTTCAATTGTTCCAAATCTGTGGCAAAATATATGATGAGGCAAAAGAGCAATGATAAAATTGTAAATATATCCTCAGTTATCGGATTAGTGGGAAATATCGGTCAGGTTAATTATGCCGCATCAAAAGCAGGGATAATAGGATTAACTAAATCAATGGCAAAAGAACTTGCTTTGAGAAATATAAATGTAAATGCTATTGCGCCCGGATTTATAGAAACAGATATGACTAAAAAATTACCGGAAAAAGTTAGAGAAGATCTGCAACAGCAAATCCCTTTGAAAAGATTGGGTACTGTGGAAGATATCGCTAAAGTGGTGTATTTTTTAGTTTCTGATGCAGCAAATTATATTACAGGACAAGTTATAAATGTCGATGGCGGCATGGTAATGTGAAAGGAGGTGAAAGTATAGAATGGAGTCAATGGACAGAATAAAAAAGATAATCGTAGATCAATTAGGAGTTGATGAAAGTAAAATTACGGAAAATTCTTCTTTTATTGATGATCTGGGTGCTGATTCTTTAGATATAGTTGAACTGATAATGGCTTTCGAGGAAGAATTTGATATAGAAATTCCGGATGAAGATGCTGAAAAGATGAAAACTATCGGAGATGCGGTTAAATACTTAAGTAAATAAGAATATAAATATAAAATAGGCATAAGCATTTTATATATTTATTTTTTTAAAAGATATGTATTAAGAATAATGTTAAGAAATTAAAATTAATGTCTATTCAATTAAGGGTCGGAGAGTTATCCGACCCTTAATTGAAATGTAAGTTTAAGAATAGTAATTTTTTCCTGAAGGTGTTGGGTAAAATAATGAAAAATAGAGTAGTAATCACCGGTTTAGGTCCGGTTTCTCCCGTAGGAATTGGAAAAAATAATTTTTGGCAATCCTTAATTCAGGGAAAATGTGGTATTGATAGGATAAGTTATTTCGATACCGAAAAATATCCTACTAAAATAGCAGCAGAAGTAAAAGATTTTGATTATTCAAATTACATATCTACCAAAGAAGCAAACAGAATGGATAAAAACACTCAATTTTCAATTGTTGCTGCTATGTTGGCACTTGAGGATTCGAAATTGAAAATTACTGAAAAGGATTCTTATTCAGCGGGAGTTATAATTGGTTCAGGCATAGGCGGTATAGGAACATTTGAAAAACAACATAAAATATTATTGGAAAAGGGGCCGGGAAGAGTAAGCCCATTTTTTGTACCTATGATGATTTCCAATATATCCGCAGGTGAAATAGCTATAAAAATCGGCGCCAAAGGACCTAATGGGGTTATTACTACTGCTTGCGCATCATCTACTCATGCTCTTGGAATGGCTTTCAAGCTTTTACAACATGGAGATGCCCAAATAATTATTAGTGGAGGTACAGAAGCTGCAATTAGCCCTATGGCTTTAGCTGGATTTTGCAAAATGAGAGCCTTATCTACTCAAAATGACTATCCCAAAAAAGCTTCCAAACCTTTTGATAGAGAGAGGGACGGTTTTATTATGGGTGAAGGCGCAGGAATTTTAGTATTAGAAACTTTACAACACGCAAAAGAAAGAAATGCTAATATATATGCTGAAATATTCGGTTTTGGCATGACTGCTGATGCCTACCATATTACTGCTCCCGCACCTGAAGGAGAAGCGGCTGCCAAGGCAATGGAAATTGCCTTAAAAGATGCAAATATCGAGACTTCACAAATTGACTACATCAATGCTCATGGGACTTCTACTCCCTTAAATGATAAATTGGAAACCTTAGCCATAAAAAAGGTGTTTGGCAAACATGCCTATAATCTAAAGGTAAGTTCTATTAAATCGATGACTGGTCATCTGTTGGGGGCAAGCGGAGGAGTGGAAGCAATTTCTACTGCCCTTACTCTAAACAATGATATTATTCCTCCTACTATAAACTATAACTCACCGGATCTGGATTGTGACTTAGATTATGTGCCAAATAAAAGCAAAAAGGAAATAGTAAATTATGCCATGTCAAATTCATTTGGCTTTGGCGGACATAATGGAGTAATTGTTTTAGGCAAGTATAAGGAAGATTAGTAATACAATGATATTGAAAAAAGAAAAGGATTTAATGTCCAATAATTTAGAAAAAAAATTAGATTATAAATTTAAAAATAGAACTCTTCTTAAAGAAGCTTTAACCCATCCTTCTTTCCAAAAAAAAAGTTTAAAAGACAAAAAAGCCAACAATCAAAGATTAGAATTTTTAGGTGATTCTGTTTTAAATTTAACTGTTACTGAATATCTTTACCGTAAATTACCCTCTTTTTCAGAAGGTAAGCTTACAAAAATTAAATCTGTTATGGTTAGCAAGGATATTTTGGCTAAATGGGCAGATCAGCTTTCTTTGGGAAAGTACATTATCTTGGGAAAAGGGGAAGATTCAACCGGAGGGAGAGAAAAATTATCTATTCTTGCAGATTGTTTTGAGGCGCTATTAGGAGCATTATATTTAGATAGCGGTCTGCAAAAAGCTAAAAAAATTATCTCATTATTTATAAAAAAGGAAACGGAACTAATTATAAAAGGAAAGCATGGGGAAGATTATAAAACTTTATTACAGGAAATTTCTCAAAAAAAGATGAAATGTTTACCCGAATATTGTTTAATTAAAGAAAAGGGTCCGGATCATAAAAAAATATTTTCTATCGAGGTAAGACTAAAGAAAATTGTCTATGGAACCGGAACTGGTGAGAACAAAAAAGAGGCAGAGCAGGAAGCCGCACAGGATGCTTTAAAAAAATTAAAAGTAATAAAATGAGGTAAAAAGTGTTTTTAAAAGAACTTGAAATATTTGGATTCAAATCATTTGGAAAAAAAATAAAACTATCATTCAATTCTGGTGTTACCGCAATAGTAGGTCCAAATGGCTGCGGCAAAAGCAATATTACCGATGCAGTCAGATGGGTATTGGGCGAACAGAATATCAGGTCATTACGGGGAAAGCAACTAACAGATATTATTTTTTCAGGGAATCACAAAGTAAAACCTTTAAATATAGCGGAAGTTTCGTTAACTATCAATAATTCTGAGAAAGTTCTTCCAGTAGATTGGGAAGAAATAAATATTAAAAGAAGAATTTATCGTTCCGGAGAGACCGAAAATTTCATTAATGGAATCTCTTGCAGATTGAAAGATATTCAAGAACTATTTATGAATACAGGATTGAGTAAAAATACTTATTCAATCGTTGCTCAGGGAGAAGTTGATCTTATTTTAAGTGTAAAGCCATCTGAACGACGTTATTTATTTGAAGAGGCTGCCTCTATTTCTAAATATAGATATGAAAAGAAAAAAACTTTAAACAAAATAGAGGAAACTAATTATAATTTAGAGAAGATTGAAAACATAATTTCTGAAATAAAAAATCAATTGCTAATTTTAGAAGAAGAAGCAAAGCATTTAAATAGTTATAAAATATGTCAAGAAGAGATTAAAAATTTAGAATTATTTTTAATCTATCAAAAATATAATTTATGCAGAACAAATTTATCTAAAATAAAAAGAAATTTAAAATATTACGAAAAAGAAAAAAACAAGATTATACAGAAAATTAAAGAAGAAGAAACAGCGATTGATTCATTAAGGATAGAGTTAAATAATTTAAGTAAGGAACAAGAAAAATATAAATATGAAAATTATGAACTGGATAATAGAAAAAATATAATTCAGAACGAGTTGAATTTAATGTTACAAAAGAAGAGTGATGTTGGAAAAAGACTGTTCGATTTAAATAAAGAAGCTGAAAATATTAACCAAAAAATAGTTACTGTCGAACAAAATAAAAAAGCAGTCATTTTGAATATTCTAGAAATAAACAAAAAATTAGATAGTTATAATAAAAAACTTATCTATTTAAATAAAGAAATTATTAATATTTCAAAATTTATCGATTCGCTTAATATTATGGGAATCAATTCAAGGGAGTTATTAAAAACAGTTTCGAAAAAAGAACTGTTTTTAAAGGAATCAAAAATAAGATATACTACTACCTTGAATATAATCGATATAAATTTAGAAAAAATTAGAAAAAAAAGAACTTTACTTGAAAATCAGTTAGAAAATATGCTGGCAAAAGAGATTGATTATCAAAAAATCGTAAGAGAAAACAGAAAAAACGAAGATGAGGCGCATCTTAAATCAAATGAAGAAAAAATAAAAAAGATTGAAGTTATCTTAAAAAAATTACAGGAAGAAGTGGAAAAAGATAGAAATGTAATTAGCTTAAAAGAAGAAAGGAAAAATATTTTAAAGAGATCAATTAATACTAATGGAAACAAAAACGGACAAAAGATAGAGATATTTTACTCCAAATACTGCCAAAAATATCCAAATGACCTTTGTGAAAAAATCATAAAACTCATCGATAATATTCCTTCAAAATATGAGAAAATAATAAAAATTACTTTAAAAGAAAGTTTAAACTCAATTGTAGTAAGCGATATTTCATATGCTTTAAATACAATTAATTCCTTATCGAAAAACGAATTAGAAAAATTAAAGATAATCCCTCTGGATTTAATAAAAAATATAAAAACACTTCCTGATGAGCAGATTAAGAATAAAAACAAAAATATTTGTGGGTTCGCCCACGAACTGATAAATTACTCCCAAAAATACCAGAATTTATTTAAAGTTCTGTTGGGAAATATATTAATAGTTGAAGATATAAAAACTGCCCTTGATATTTCTAATGAGTATTTGGGTAAATATAAAATTATTTCACTAAATGGTATGGTAATAAATATTGATGGTTCCGTGGATATTTATTCAAACTCAAAAAATTCAGAGAATTATCAAGAGAGTTTTTATTATGTAGAAAAAGAGATTGAAAAATTAGAAGAAGAAATAGAAACTTTAAAAATTAAAATTGAAGGAAATGATAATATTATAGAAAAAGATAATGATATCTATAATTCACTATGGAAAGAAAACCAGGATGTAAGAAGATTATTGCAAGCGAACGAAAAAAACCTAACGGATAGTATGAATAATTTAAACAAGGCAACAGTTTCAATTAATGAGCTAAAAGATAACTTAAAAGATCTTTTGATTGAAGAAAATAGCATTTTGGAGGAGCGAAAAAATATTTTGGGGAAATTACGTTTTTTGAAAAATAATTACAACACTCTTTCTGAATATAACAAAAATATTAGTCGTTCCAATAATACAATTAATCAAATTGTTACAAGAGGAAACAACCGCATAAACAATCTTTCCAGAGACATAAATGACCTAAAAAATATTATTCTAATAAATAAAGAAAAACTGATAAACATAAAAGAAAAAGCTGAAAATGTTTCTCAATACAAGGATGAGCATTCCATCGATTTAGACGAAAAAAGAAGTATTATAAAAGAATATAATGAAAAACTTGTTGATATATTAAAAAAAATAAAAGAGCATAAAATTCAAATAGACAGGTTGGACAAAGAGAATCCTTCTGTTTTCAAGAAAGCAGAAGAGGTAAAAGAAATTCTGCAAAAAAAATCTAATCTATTAGAAAATCTACAACGGGATAAGATAAACCTACAAAAATCACATGAATCAATCAAAGACAAACAACATAGAGAAGAAATATTAGAGGTTCAGTATCAGGAAAAATATATTAATGTAGAGGAAGAAGTTAATAAAAATTATAATTTATCACTGGAAAAATTAGAATTATACAAAAGTGTATCCGGTTCACAGAAAGAAGCTAGCCAAAGGATAGATATTTTAAGAGATAATATTCTAAAAATGGGGTTAATAAACTTTGAAGCCGGAAATAGATACAACGATCAGTTAGAGCGCTATAATTCTCTATACGAAAAATACGAAGATATATGTAAGGCAAAAAAATATCTGGAAATAACGATTTTAGAAATTGACCAAATTGCCACGGACAGGTTTAAAAAAACCTTTGATCAGGTAAAAACATACTTTAGTGATATATTTAAAAAAATATTTTCCGGCGGGGAAGGAAGATTAATTCTTGAATCTGAAAAAGATATATTAAACTCCGGAATAGATATAATTGCCCGTCCTCCGGGAAAGAAAACGCAAAATATTGAATTGTTATCCACCGGTGAAAAAGCCCTAACTGCTATAGCACTTTTACTGGCCTTATGGAAAGCAAATCCCAGTCCATTTTGCTTTTTTGATGAAATAGATACTTCTTTAGATGAAGTAAACGCTGAAAGACTTACCCATATATTAAAAGGGGAAGATTTAAATCAGTCGCAATTGGTTCTTATTACCCATCAAAAAACAATGATGGAAGCAGCAGACACATTATATGGCATAACCATGGAAGAATCAGGTATCTCAAAAATAGTTTCGGTAAAATTGGAAAAATAAGTTAAGGCGGATAAAAAAACCATGAATATAAGAAATATATTTTTCCAATTTAAAGAAGGTCTCTATAAAACGCGGATAGAATTTGCTAATAAATTAGGATATTTATTTAGTAATTCTAAAGATAAATCAGATTTTTTGGAAAAATTAGAAGAGTTATTAATATTATCTGACTTGGGAACTTCAGCTACTGCAGAAATCATGGATGAATTTCAGCAGATTAATTTTAGAGAATATAGGGAAAATAACTTTACATTTTTCAAAGAAAAACTAAAGTCTATCCTGATAGATATTTTAAATTCAACTTCATCTGATATAAAGATTGATAAAGATAAATTAAATATAATAATGCTGGTAGGGGTAAATGGCTCAGGAAAAACTTCGGTAGCGAGTAAAATTGCTTATCGCTTAAAAAATATAAATAAAGATATAATAATGGTTCCTGCCGATACCTTTAGAGCAGCAGCGATACAGCAACTCAAGATTTTGGCGGATAAGGTAGGAGTAGAGATGATAAATACCAAAGAAGGTGCTGACCCGGCGTCGGTAGTATATGATGGGATCAGCGCAGCCCGAGCCCGGAAAAAGAATATAGTTATTATCGATACTGCCGGAAGACTTCATATCAAGACAAATTTAATGAATGAATTGGAAAAGATAAAAAGGGTAATCCAAAAAGAGGCTAATAATTGCTCATTAGAAATATTGCAAACTATCGATGCTACAATGGGTCAAAATGCTATAGCTCAAGCAAAATCTTTTAACAACTCTTTAGGAATTACCGGAATTGCACTTACTAAAATGGATGGAACTTCCAAGGGGGGAATAGTAATTGCCATAAAAAAAGAGTTAGATATTCCTATTAAATTAATTAGCTGTGGAGAAAAATTAAATAATTTATATGATTTTAAAGCTGATAAATTTGTTGAAGCTCTTCTTGATTGACACTAATGATAATTTTCTATATACTTATAAAGGTATTTTTACGGAATTGAAAATTAGCAGATAAACTGAAGTTGAGAGGGGTTATTTTTTTATGTTTGACAACCTTACTGATAAATTTCAGACAATATTTAAAAAGATAAAAAACAAGGGAAAATTAAACGAAAATGATATAAAAAATTATCTTCATGAAATTCGTATAGCCCTTTTAGAAGCAGATGTAAATTATAAAGTTGTAAAGGAATTCATAAATAGTTTACATGAAAAAATGCAACAGGAAAAGATATCTGAAAGTCTAACACCTGCTCAACAAATTATAAAAATTGTAAATGGGGAGATAACTGAAATATTAGGGTCCAAACAAAATGACCTTAGTATAAGTCCCGCTCCTCCCACGATTATAATGTTAGTAGGATTACAGGGAACCGGTAAAACTACCACAGCCGTAAAATTAGCTAATTACTATAGAAAAAAAGGGCATTTGCCGCTCTTGATAGCAACAGATATATACAGACCGGCAGCCATCGAACAACTGCAGGTATTAGGTGAAAAATCTGATTTACCGGTTTTTTCCATAGGTAAAAACGAAAGTGCAGTAAATATTGTTAAAGCTGCCATAAGTTACTCATCTAAAAAAAATTACGATGTGTTAATTATTGATACTGCCGGAAGATTGCATATAGATGATAAATTAATGGATGAGTTAAGGGAGATTGATAAAAATATTCCTCTTCAAGAAAAATTATTGATAGTAGACGCTATGGCCGGACAGGATGCGGTAAATTCAGCTAAAGTGTTTTGTGATAAGATCAAAGTAAGCGGAATTATTCTGACCAAATTGGATGGTGACACTCGGGGGGGAGTAGCCCTATCCCTAAAAAAGGTTTTGGGAATACCTATTAAATTTGTAGGTATAGGTGAAAAGGTCGATAATATTGAACCTTTTCATCCAGAAAGAATGGCCTCTCGGATATTGGGCATGGGCGATGTATTGACACTAATAGAAAAAGTTGAAACTTCTTATAATAAGGATGAATTAATAAAATTAGATAAAAAGATGAGGGACCATAATTTTGATTTAAATGATTTTTATTTACAGCTAAAAAAAATGAAAGATATTGGTTCGGTAGATCAGATTATGGATATGGTTCCGGGATTTAACAATTTAAAAAATAGAATAGATGTTACAAAATTAGGAGATAGAGAGGGTGAACTAAAGAAAATTGAAGCTATTATAAGTTCTATGACTGTTGAAGAAAGAGAAGATCCTTCTATGATTAACGGAAGCAGAAGGAAAAGAATATCCAGGGGGAGTGGAACACAGCTTTCTGAGATAAATAGATTGTTAAAACAATTTTATCAGATAAAAGAAATGTTTAAAAAGGGAGCAAAACTAAAAAACTTTTCTTTTAATTAATATAGAGTATAATGTATAGCGAAAAGCGCAAAACGTAAAGCCATAGCTCAAAATTTAAAATTTAAATATATGTTTCGATTCGTTGATTAGTTAATTGATTAATAAATTATTAGAATTGTACTATCTAACTAGTTTATCTTGTATGTTATATTTCAAGCTAACGACTGGTTAAGAGTTTTGAATTATGGTTTTTAGCTTTTCGTTTTAAGCTTTTAGCTATATACTTGTAACAAGAAATCAGATCTTTCGCTTACATAAACTATATTTTAGTTTAATATTAAAAAATCGAAAAATAAAAATACAAATAACAGAATGGAGGCAAAATTAATGTCAGTAAAAATTAAACTTAGAAGAGAAGGTGGCAAGAAGAAACCCTTTTATAAAGTAGTGGTAATCGATTCGAGGAAAGCTTGTAACGCTAAATTTATAGAACAATTAGGATATTATCAACCACTTTCTGATCCTTATGTTCTTAAGATTGACCAGGAAGCAAGTTTAAAATGGATCGAAAAGGGTGCTCAACTTTCAGCAACAGTAAAAAATCTATTTAAAAAAGAAGGAATATTAAAAAAATAGATAAGACCTAAGGAGACTATTTTGAAAGAACTTATTGAATTAATTATAAAAGGAATTGTAGACAATCCAGACAAAGTAGAGATAAATGAAATTATTGGTGAAAAGTCATCGATATTTGAAGTAAGGGTTGATTCTAGCGATATAGGTAAAGTAATTGGAAGACAAGGCAGAAATATAAAGTCAATAAGAACTATAGTGAATGCGGCAGCACAAAAGGATGATAAGAGAGTAGTTCTCGAAATTGTCGAATAAAATTAGCGTGTAGCGAATAAAACTAACGTATAGCGTACAGCGTATAGTATCATAGATAAAATGCCTATTATGTATTTTACGTTTTTTTGATATCGAATATAGTCGAGCTGAAACAGGTTTGATAAATCAAAACCATACCTATTTTTTGTTAGATAGTTGAACGTTTATATGGTTAATTGGCGAACCGATTTGTACTGATAGATTAACTAACTAACCATACGACCAAATGTATACGCTCTACGCTAAACGCTATACGCTAGTTTGCACGAGATACGAGATGCGAGTTAAGGAGAAATTTTATTGAATAAAGAATTTATTATAATTGGTAAAGTGGTTTCTACCCAGGGCAATAAAGGGGAAGTTAATGTTTTGCCCCTTACCGATTCAATTGACAGATTTAAAAATTTAGATAACGTTTTTTTAAGAAGTAAAAAAAGCCAAACAATATTAAATGTAGAGAAAATAAGAAAAAGAAAAGATACGGTTATTTTAAAATTGAAGGATATAGAAAATATTGAAGAAGCCAAGATGATAGTAGGCTCTTTTCTTGAGGTTGAAAGAAAAAATGCTGTAAAGTTGCCAAAAGAAACTTATTTTATATTTGAAATAATTGGCCTTGAAGTATATGACGAGAATAATATTTTTCTGGGAAAAGTAGAAAATGTTATAAGCACAGGTAGCAATGATGTGTATGTAGTTAAAAGTAAGGATAAAGAGGAATTATTTATCCCGGCTATTCGTGAAGTTGTAAAAAATGTTAATTTAGAAAAAAAGCGAATTACCATAAAGATGGTAGATGGATTAAATGGATTAATATGATAAATGATTGTTTAGAAATTAATATGTTAACTATTTTTCCCAATATGTTTAAAGGACCTTTTTCCGAAAGTATATTAAAAAGGGCCCAAGAAAAAGGATTAATAAAAATAAATCTTATTGATATTAGGGATTTTACCCTGGATAAACATAAGACTGTAGACGATTATTCTTATGGCGGAGGGCCTGGTATGGTTTTAAAGTCTCAGCCAATTTGGGATGCCGTAGAGGTGATAAAAAAAAACAGACCCTCGTTACCTTTAAAAATTATAATCACTTCTGCTCAGGGGAAGATTTTTAACCAGGTGATGGCTAAGGATTTATCAAAAGAAAATCGCTTATTAATTATTTGCGGTCGATATGAGGGTATAGATGAACGGATACCTCAACTTCTTGATGCAGAGGAAGTATCAATTGGTAACTTTGTAGTTAGCGGAGGAGAATTACCGGCTATGTTAATGGTAGATGCAATTTCGAGAATGATTACCGGAGTTTTAGGAAAAGAAGAATCTATGGTAAATGATTCATTTTATAACGAATATCTTGATTATCCTCACTATACCAGACCTGATGAATTTAAAGGTTTTAAAGTTCCGGAAATATTACTTTCAGGTAATCATAAAGAAATTGAAAAGTGGAGAAGAAAACAGTCTCTATTAAGAACTTTAATTAGAAGGCCTGAAATTTTTGCAAATAAAAAATTATCTAAAAGAGAACTAGCTATAGTAAAAGAGCTAGAAAAAGACCTTGAGAAAGATTAAGGTAAAATAAAGACAAGGCAGATAAATCTGCACTTTAAATACAAAAAAAATAATTAGGAAGGATGATTTTTATGGTAGATTACATTAAACAAATAGAAGAGGAACAATCTAAAAAAGAGAATAGCGAATTTGTACCTGGAGATACAGTGGAAGTACATCAAAAAATTATTGAAGGCACCAGGGAGCGAGTACAGGTTTTTAAAGGAATAGTTATAGCTAAAAAACATGGTGGAACCAAGGAAACATTTATAGTAAGAAAAATATCCAAGGGTGTTGGGGTAGAAAAAATATTTCAACTGCATTCACCGAATATTGTAAAAGTAGTGGTTTTAAAAAGAGGAAAAACGAGAAGAGCAAAACTCTATTATCTGAGAGACAGGGTAGGTAAGAGAAGCAAAGTTAAAGAAAAAAGATAATTAAATGGCATGCAAGGCAAAAGATAGAAAAGTAAAAATAACAAAAAAAATAATTTGTAGTTATCAGCGAAAAATAGAAAAATTATATAAAGAAAGATTAAGAATTTATAATCTCTATAACTATGAAAATCGATTAAAGATTAAGGGTTATTCTTTAGTAGCCGGGATAGATGAGGCAGGCAGGGGGTCATTGTCCGGTCCGGTAGTGGCCGCCGCAGTAATTCTACCCTGCCGATTGTTTATTCCCTATGTTAAAGATTCTAAAAAGTTAACCTCAAAAAAAAGAACAGAATTATATTATTCTATCTTAAATAGTGCAAAAGATGTGGGAATTGGTATTGTAGAAGCTAAAATTATTGATAGAATAAATATCGCCCAAGCTTCTTTTTTGGCAATGAAAAAAGCAATTTTAGATTTAAAAGAAATGCCTGATTATTTATTAGTGGATGGCTTTAAAATTCCTAACCTGAATATTTTACAGATACCGTTGATTAAAGGGGAGGATAAAAGCATATCGATTGCCGCAGCCTCTGTAATTGCTAAAGTCTATAGAGATAATATTATGGTTAAATATGACCAAAAATATCCACAGTACCTTTTCAAAAAAAACAAAGGTTATGGTACGGAAGAACATCTTAAGGCACTAATTAAATATGGCCCATCAGAAATACATAGAAAAAGCTATAAAAGAGTAAAGGTTGTATAGGTTGAAATAAAAAATTATTAATAATACGAAAATAGAAGATTATTAAAGATGGATAATATAAATATAGGAAAATACGGCGAAGATTTAGCTTGTAAATATTTGGAAACTAAAGGTTATAAGATAAAAGAAAGGAATTTCCGTACTTTTTTAGGAGAAATAGATATTATCAGTAAATATAAAGGGGATATTATCTTTGTGGAGGTAAAAACCAGGCGTTCTGATAAGTTTGGATATCCCGAAGAAGCAATAAACTATAATAAACAACGAAAAATAATTAAAAACGCTTTATGCTATTTGGCCAAATACAATCTTTGGGAAAATAATTATTGTTTTGATGTAATATTGGTCAGCATCTCTAACCATAAAGAAATAAAAAGAATAAAACATATCAGGAATGCTTTTTACCTTGATGGTAACTTAAGTATATAGTATTTAGTATCTAGTATATAGTAAAGAAAAAGCGTATAGTGAAAAACGAAAAGCGCAAAACGTAAAGCCATAGCTCAAAAGTATAAATTTAAATCTATTGTTTTGTATATTGATTATTGCTTTTAGGTTTAATTTCTTAATTTTATCTTAAATTAAAAACTATAAATTTTTGATTAATAGACAGGCGAGACGCCTGTCCTACTTTGGGCACGATATATCGTAGCCCTATTTCTGGATTCTTATTTTCTTAACGCGATACGCGATACGCAATACTCGATACTATTTACAAAAAAAGTAGGTGTTTTTTTGTTCTCAAAATTATATAGTGCGGCTATATTCGGAGTAGAAGCTTTTATGGTAGAGATAGAAGTTGATATTCATTCAGGATTGCCTTCGTTTAATATCGTAGGTTTGCCCGATACAGCTGTTCAGGAATCCCGAGAAAGAGTTAGGGCTGCCATAAAAAATTCTGAATTCAAATTTCCCATGCAAAGGATTACAGTAAATCTTGCTCCAGCGGATATCAAAAAAGAGGGCCCCATTTTTGACTTATCTATTGCTCTGGCAATTTTAGTTGCCAGCAAGCAAGTTAAGCCGGATTTATTAAATGAATATTTGATTATGGGTGAATTATCTTTAGATGGAAGTATAAAACCAGTAAATGGTTTGCTTCCCATTGCTTTAATGGCGAAAAATATCAGTAAAAAAAAATTACTTGTTCCTGAAGCAAACGCCAAAGAAGCAGGGATAGTTAAAGAATTAAAAGTATTTCCTGTTAATTCACTTTACGAAGTAATCGAATTCTTGGATAAAAAAATATCCATTGAACCGGTATCAGTAGATTTAGGGGAAATTTTTAAACTAAGTAAAAACAATCAAATAGATTTTGCCGAGGTTAAAGGGCAGGAAAATGCCAAAAGAGCCTTAGAAGTAGCTGCGGCAGGAAGCCATAATGTTATAATGATTGGTCCGCCAGGCTCGGGAAAAACTATGCTGGCACGCAGGATTCCAACTATTCTTCCTTCTTTAACGCTGGAAGAATCTATAGAAATTACCAAATTGTATAGTATTTCCAATTTACTTCCAACGGATGTCCCTTTAGTTACGGAGAGACCGTTTAGATCCCCGCATCATACAATAAGTAATGTTGGATTAATCGGAGGAGGCAGGATGCCCAAACCGGGAGAAATTAGCCTGGCTCATAATGGTGTACTATTTTTAGACGAATTACCGGAATTTTCCCGAAGCGCTTTAGAATCTCTACGTCAGCCTCTGGAAGATGGAATAGTAACTATTTCACGCTCTCTAAGTTCTGTTAGTTATACTTCTTCTTTTATGCTGATAGCGTCCCTAAATCCCTGTCCTTGCGGTTTTTACGGTGATCCGGTTAAAGTTTGCACCTGTAGTTCGTCTCAAATCGTTAAATATCGTTCAAAGATATCAGGGCCGCTATTAGATCGAATTGACATCCATATTGAAGTCCCCCGGGTAAATTGTCGAGAAGTTATGGAGAAAGATTCTGTGGAAAACTCTTCTACTATAAGAGAAAGGGTAGAGGAGGCAAGAAAAATACAAAGGGAAAGATATGATGAAGATGGTATTTTCTGTAATGCCCAAATGACTAAAAAACAGATTAAAAAATATTGCAATATCGATGATAATGCTAAAAATTTACTTTACAAGGCTATGGAAAAGTTAAATTTGAGTACTCGAGCTTATGACCGTATATTAAAAGTAGCCCGAACTATAGCTGATTTAGAACTATCAGAGAAGATAGAAATTTCTCATTTATCTGAAGCCATTCAATATAGAAGTCTTGATCGTAAATTATGGCTGTATTAGTAATGACCAAGGTTTTTAAAATGCACAATTATTTATATAAATAGGTGGTGTTATAATTATGACAAAAAAATTGGCTCCCTCAATCTTGGATGTAGATTTTGCCCATTTGGAAAGAGAAATAAAAAAGATAGAAAACGGAGGGGCAGATTTACTTCACTTAGATATTATGGATGGAAATTTTGTACCGAATATTTCCTTTGGTCCGAGGATAGTAGAATCAATTAAAAGTATAACTTCTCTTCCTTTGGAAGTTCATCTGATGGTAGAAAAACCGGAGAATCATATTAAATCATTTATTAATGCGGGTGGAGATATTATAATTGTACATTACGAAACATCTAAACACCTTGACAGACTTATACAAAACATCAATGAGGCTGGTGTAAAATCCGGTATCGCTCTAAATCCGGCAACAACTCTAAGCGTTATTGAATATTTAATTAATAAAATAGACATATTACTATTAATGACTGTTAACCCCGGTTTCGGCGGACAGAAATTTATCCCGGAGATGATTGCTAAAATAGAAAAGGCGAGAAAAATAATAGATAATCAAAAAAAATCGATAAGTTTGGCAGTTGATGGCGGAATAAATTTAGATAATATTTATCAGGTGGTTAAAGCCGGGGCAGAAATAATTGTGGTTGGTCAAATCATATCTAAAAGCTCAAATCCTGAAATGATCATAAAGAAGATAAAAAATATTCTAAAATAGTCAGTTAGTGAATAAAACTAGCGTAGAGCGTACAGCGTTTAGCGTATAAATTTGATTATATAGTTAGTTGGTTACCTGGCTATTTTATTAATAAATCAGTACAAACCAGTTAACCTACTAGCTAACATGTGATATTATGTGTAACCTGCAATGAGTAACTATTTTTATGATTTAAGGAATTTAATCTTGTTACTTATTACTCATTACTTATTACTGTGTATTTTATAAAAGTTAGGAGTTATATTTTGAGAAAACCTGTTGTTGCTATTGTCGGAAGGATAAATGTGGGGAAATCGACCCTATTTAATAGAATCACTAAAAAAAGAACCGCTATTGTGGAGAACGAACCCGGAATTACCAGAGATAGGATATATGCAGAATGTAAATGGAAAGGAAAGCAATTTGTTCTGGTAGATACCGGAGGCGTGGATTTTATAAAAAAAGAAGAAATGCAAAAAAAAATAACTGTTCAGACTGAATTGGCTATTGAAGAGGCAGACTTAATTATATTATTGGTCGATATCAAAGAGGGAATAAATCCGGATGATTTTAAGGTGGCTAAAGCGATTAGAGAAAAAAATAAAACAAGCATCCTGGTAGCCAACAAGGGAGATGTAAAGGGAAGTGAATTAAAATTATATGAGTTTTACGAATTAGGATTCGGAGATCCCTATATTGTTTCGGCAGAACACGGACTTAATGTTGATGATTTATTAGATAGAATAGTAGCCTGTATTCCAGAAGTAGGAACAGAACCGGAAGAAGAAGAGGACATTATAAAAATATCAATTATTGGGAAACCCAATGTAGGAAAATCAAGTTTATTAAATCGTATTTTAGGGGAAGATAGAATTATAGTCAGCGAACATCCCGGCACCACCAGAGATGCTATTGAAATAATTTTTAAACATGATTTACTAAAATTAATATTTATCGATACCGCAGGCTTGAGAGGCAAGTCGAAACCGAAAGAAGATGTTGAATATTACAGTACATTAAGAACTTTTGAAGCGGTGCATAATTCAGATATAGTGTTATTGATATTGGACGCTACCCAGGGAGTAAGCATGCAAGATAAAAAAATGGCAAATTACATCCAAGATGAAAGAAAAGCCTGTATAGTAATATTAAATAAATTCGATTTAATTAAAGATAGTATAGATAAAGAATTGTTTATTGATGAGATAAGATATGAATTGTCTTTTATGAAAAACTCTCCCGTGATAATGACTTCTGCAATAACAGGCTATAATATTTATAAAATTATTTCAAAAATTAAAGAAGTTGCTTTACAATATAGTAAAAGAATTCCTACTCCAGCATTGAATACTTTTATAAGAGAAGTTATTTCTAAAAATACCCCCAAATATGTAAGAGGGAATACATTAAAAATTAGATATGCTACTCAAATGGGGATAAAACCTCCTAAATTTCTATTATTTGTAAATAATCCTAAATTAATGTATGCTTCTTATCAGAAATATTTAGAAAATAAATTTTATGAAACATTCGGATTTGAAGGTTCTCCTGTAGTTATTAACTTAGCGAAAAAAAAAGAGGAAAGAAAATAGTATGAAAATTATTTTAATTATTACGATCTGTTATCTTTTGGGTTCCATACCTTTTGGTTATATTATGGGTAAATTATTTAAGAAAGTAGATATAAGAGAATTCGGAAGCGGAAATATAGGGGCAAGCAACGCTCTTAGGATATTGGGGCCTTCGTTAGCTTCTTTAGTAGTAATTGGTGATGTCGGCAAGGGTATTTTATCTATCTATTTAGCAAAATATTTTAATATTGATAGTTCATTAATATTAGCTATTGCAGGGTTAGCAGTTATATGTGGTCATGACTGGTCTTTATTTCTCGGTTTAAAAGGCGGGAAAGGGATAGCTACTACATTTGGAGTTGTATTTGCTCTTAATCCAACGATATCAATTTTAGCATTAATAATTGGGGGAGTTGTTGTAATAACAACAAGATATGTTTCCTTAGCATCTATTTTCGCCATAATCTCTATTTTTATTTTTACAATTTTATTAAAACAACCTTATGAATATATTATATTTAGTGCGATAATTTTAATTCTCGGTATTTTTAAACATAAAGAAAATATTAAAAGATTAAAATCCAAGAAAGAAAGAAAAATCGGAGAAAAGATCAAAATAAAAAAATAAAATTATTTGTCAGTGAATAGTCGTTAGCATACATACAAGATAATTTAATTAACCGATTGCCCGATTCACCAATTGACCAATTAGAATTAGTTAACCAGTTAATACTAATTGTTAATTTTAAATGCAGGTTCTCAGTTGCAAGATGAGAGTTAGTTGATACAGCTAACCATCCTAATTTTAATTCTTCTACCGGATAACAGGTAAACTGGCTAAGCATCTTTACTATATACTATATACG
>JBAUBA010000355.1:0-1801 GCA_049676265.1 Atribacterota bacterium | reverse complement strand
AATTAAAGGGGAAAGCAGATGGGAAAATAGTTAATAAAATGGTACGGGACTTACTGGATAGTGTAAAAAATTAATGTTAACGAAGAAAGACTCAGACTTGCTTTGGTAAGTATTTTGAGTCTTTCTTTTTTTATAATTTTTTGAATTAATTGTGTAGAAATTTTGTTGAATTACAGAAGAAGGGCACAATTCATTGTGCCCCTACACTTGAATTCTGGTTTCTTTGACGCGATACTCGATACGCAATACGCAATACGATATACTAACGACTAATCTGGGAGTGTAAATTATTTGATAATAAAGTCTAATTTAAATAAAAAACGTAAGATACTTCTTATAATAATTATAACTCTATTTATGATTTTTAGTTTAATTGTTCTAAACACTTACGCAAATGAAAAAGACGAAGTATATTTAGTCTCTATTAAAGGAACAATTGACTTGGGTTTATCTTCTTATGTACAGCGGGCTTTAGAGGAAGCGGTATTAAATAAGGCAAAAGCGATTATTTTAGAAATTGATACCTTCGGAGGAAGGGTTGATGCTGCTACTCAGATAAGAGATAGGGTAATGAGCCTGAATATACCAAGCATAGCCTACGTTAAAAATAGAGCATGGTCTGCAGGAGCCCTAATTGCTTTATCTGCAGAATATATTTTAATAGATAAAAGTGCCAGTATAGGTGCAGCAGAACCAAGACCGGCAGATGAAAAAAATATTTCAGCTTTAAGGGCTGAATTTACTTCTACTGCCTTAAGTAGAGGACGTTCGGAAGATATAGCAGCCGCCATGGTTGACAAAGACGTAGAGATTAAAGGTATAATAGAAAAAGATAAAATATTAACTTTAAATGCTGAACAGGCTATAAAATTAAATTTTGTAGATGACAATGCTTCAAGTATTGAAGAAGTTTTAAATTTCCTAAATCTTAAAGATGCTAAAATAGTATATATTTATCCAAATTGGGCAGAGAATGTAAGCCGATTTGTTACCAATCCTGTAGTAAGCCCACTATTATTATCTATAGGTTTTTTGGGACTCATAATTGAATTTTGGACCTTAGGCTGGGGAATTGCCGGGTCGATAGGAATAATTTCTCTGTCTTTATTTTTTGGAGGACATATAGTTGTCGGCTTAGCAGGATTTGAAACAATTATCCTGTTTGTAATCGGTCTTCTTTTGCTTTTGGCAGAAATATTTTTTATTCCCGGGTTCGGTCTGGCTGGAATAGGCGGAATTGCAGCTATTTTAGCCAGTATATTTCTTACTTTTGGGAATATTATCCAGGCGACTTATTCTATCTTGATTGCCCTGGGTATATCCGTAATAGGGTTTTTCTTATTGATTAAATATATTCCTTCTACTCGAACCTGGAGAAAATTTGTCCTTTCTACTGAGCAGAAAAAGGAATTAGGATATACGGTAGGGACAAAAGATTTAAAACGATTAACCGGAAAAGAAGGCATAGCCATTACACCTTTGCGCCCGTCTGGTATAGTAGAAGTTAATGGTAAAAAATTAAATGCTCTTACCCGGGGAGAATACGTTGATTCTAATACTAAAATTAAAATAATAAGCGTTGAAGGTAATAAGATAGTTGTTGAAGCAGTAGATGCTTCTAAGTTAAGTTGAAATTATAAAATTGTATAGGACAGGCGTCTCGGCTGTCTATTAGAAAAAATATTATTTTTAAAATAAGGAGGTAAAAAAATGTTTGAGTTATTGATTCCCTTGATTCCAATTATAGTAGTTATTTTTATAATCTATATTTTCTTTCAATTTATACCGGTAGGATTATGGA